>CADCWK010000259.1 GCA_902806375.1 uncultured Thermomicrobiales bacterium | reverse complement strand
ATCGCGCGCGAAGCCAACGTGGGCGTCGGCACGGTCTACCGCCGCTTCCCCGACCGGCAGGCCCTCTATTACGAACTGTTCCATGACCGGGTTGACGCCGTCGTCGCGCTCGCCGAGGAGGCTCTTGCGGTCGAGGACCCGTGGCTGGGGCTGTGCCAGTTCATGGAGCGGGATTTCGAGCTACAGGTGACGGACCGCGGCCTCCGGGAATTCCTGCTCGGCCGGGCCGACAGCATCGCGTTGCGGCGGCTGGCCGGGGTCCGGATCACGCCGCTCGTCGTCGCGCTCGTCGAACGGGCCTCGGCGGCCGGGCGTCTCCGGCCGGACGTCGGCAATGGCGACATCGCGATGATCCTGACCATGGTCGGGGTGCTGATGGACGCCTCCATCGACGTAGCACCTGACCTGTGGCGACGCTATCTCGCCATGCTGCTCGACGGCATCCAGCTCGGCAGCCGGCGAGACGAGCTGCCGGGTGCATCACCCGAGCGCGCCACGGTCGAGCAGGTGCTCGCTGGGTGGGTCCCACCGCCGCGGGGCCAGGGCCGACCGCGGGAGACGGATCCGTCATCGGATGCCGGGCTGGAATCCGACGCAGGGTAGGGCCGACGTCGGACGAGACCTTCCGGGATCAGTCGCCCAACAGGTTCCGCTTGATCCAGTCCCACGGCTGCGCCTCGGCGACGTGGAGCAGGTACTCCTGACCGAGCTTTGGCCCATAGAGGACGACCAGCCAGGTGGTGACCGCCCGCCAGGTCTCCGGCTCGTGGCGCGGGGCCAACCGGCGGACGAGCAGGAACGCCAGGAACCAGTTCTCGAACAGGTTTGGGAAGACGAACAGCAGCCAGCGCTGCCCGGTCAGTTCGAACAGCGCGACGCCGACGACCCGGTAGGCGAACAGGGCCAGCGCCGCCGTCCGGGCCCGCGTGTTGGCCCAGCGGCGGACGGTCCACGCTTCCAGCGAGAGGTAGTAGAGGTCGAGGAGCTTGTCGAGCGTGTGGTAGCGGTCGCCCATGCCGCCGTCGGAGATGAACTCGACCAGCACGACGTCCAGGCCGTCCAGCGCCATCGCGAGCACCCCGCCGGCCAGCGGGAACCGCGGGATCAGCAGGGGGATCAGCAGCCGCAGCGCGATGATGACGATCTGGCCCTCGGTCACCGCCCACCTCTCGCGTCGTCCTGTCCTGTCCCGCCCCGGTCCATGATCGATCGAGCGGCCGTCCGGACCGCCGTCGCGCATGCCGGTCACGTCCGGTCGGTGACGCGTCGGCGTGGCTGGCGACCGATCGCCCGCGCCGGGAACCGCCGACCGGTGGTGACCTACCGGATGCTGTCCGGTGCGTCAGGGGTGGGCCGGAATGCCGGTGTGGGTGGAGCAGATGCGGCTGGGGGACTGGTCCCCGCCGCCGGGGTCGGGGACGGGGACCCCCCGCCCGCGACCGGGGCGACGCTGACCGGAGGACGACTCGGTGGCGGCGCGGCGACGGGGGTGCCGGTCGTGGGGGTCGCGGCCGTTGCGGAGGTGATGACCGTCAGTTCGCCATCGCCGAGTTCCACGGCCGCCGCCGTGACGCCGGACTGCCGCAGGACGTCGTTCAGGGCGGGCTCGACGATCCCGACCATGTCGTCGGCGTCGAGGACCCGACCGGCGGCACCGCTGGCCTCCGTGTCGGTCAGGCGCAACTGGCCGCCCTCGGCAACCAACCCGGACCGGTAGGACGAGTCGATCCCCAGGACGCTGAAGTTCAGGACGACTCCGCCCGGGTCGATCGCGACGGTCGGGTCGCTGATCGCGCCGTACTCGTCGGTGTAGCGCCGGATCGTCCGGTTGACGTCGGCCTCGCTGACGGTCAAGCGACCGTCCTCCGGGACCTCGACGGGACCGATCTGCGTCACCTCGGTCGCCGCGACCTCACGAAGCCCGTCGCGCAGCCCGTCGCCGGTGGCGGCGTTGTAGGCGACCAGCGCGACCAGCGCCGCGCCGACCAGCGCGATCAGGACCAGCCCGAGCGCCCCGAGCAGGCAGCCGGACGGCCCCCGGGATGCAACCGGCTGTGCCAGCACCGGTCCGCCGGAGCCCCCCGGGACGTCGACGGCGGGCCCATAGGGCGATGATCCGTACTCGCCGGTCCAGGGACCCTGGGAGTACTGCTCCTGGCCGTAGGCCGCCGGTTGACCCCAGCTTGGCTGACCGCCGGGCTGGCCCGCTCCGGGCGCGTACGGATCGCCGGCGCCGGCGCCCCAAGTCGGGGCGCCGCCCAGGCCGTACCCACCGGGGGCCGGGCCACCCGCACCGTAGCCGGGGTAGGGTCCCTGGTCCGGCCCCGGAGTGCCTGGCCCGTAGCCGGGCTGCCCGTAACCCGCTGCTCCCTGGCCGGGAACGGGCGGGGGCGACGCCGTCGGCTGATCGGCCCCGTGGCTGCCCCGGTCACCGAGGGCCCGGCGGCGGCTGGACGAGTCGGTCGTCGGCGCCCCCCATGTCGCCGGGTAGGTCCGTGTCTCGCCGCCCGTCGAGGTCGCTTCGCGGTCCGGGGCCGTGAACGGCTCCGTGGTCGCCCTGCTCCACTGCCGGTCGTTCCCGGTCCGGTCCCCGGCGTCCTCCGTTCCTTCCCCGCTGTCGCGCGTCGCCCAGAGCGCCTGGCGCTCGTCCGGGGTTGGCAGCGCCTGCCCGCAGTTCCAGCACGACTCGGCGTCGATCGGGTTGGATTCGCCGCAGTTCGGGCAGTACTGGGTGGACGCTGAACTCACTCGTGGGGTCCTTCCAGAGCGGCGGACGATCGGCGCGGCGACACGGACCGGGCCGGACGGCGCCGGTGCGTTCCGGCGAGACGGTGGGACTGGCCATCGGGACTGGCCGGGGCCGTGCGACGGATCCATCCCGGCACGGCAACCCGCGATCTTGAGGGGCTGTCTGGTCGCGCGAAAGGTACCACGCGGTCCAGTCCGGCGGGACGGGCGCGCCGCCGGCCGGATGTCGCCGCCGCTACTCGCCGCCGGAGAGGAAGTTCGGGTCGACGGCGAAGGCGTCGGCGACGCCGAGTCGCTCCATCACGACCAGGCTGATCGCGTCGGTGATGGTCAGCCCCTGCGCGCCGCGCGCCCGGAGGACCATCCGCCGGGCGCGGCGCTCGTCCTGCTCGTCGGCGTGGTAGGTCGCGAGGCCGCTGTCCTTGAGCCACTGCCGGGCGACCGCGTGCCCGACTCCCGTCCGGAGCAGGTCGTAGGTCTCGGCGACGACATAATTGGTCGTGAAGAGCCGGTAGCCGGCCGCGACCAGCCCGTGGTAGGCCGCGACCGCATCCTGGTGCGACCCGTCGTCCTGGTCGACCAGTGCCACGATGGCGGAGGAATCGATGAAGACGGCCGGCGACTCCCCCTCGGGCGGCGACTCCCCGCCGGGATCGCTCCCTGGTCCCGTGGCCGGGACCGCCGCCAGGCTGGCGGGCTCGCCGACGAGTTCCTCGTGCGCCGGGGCACGTCCCGAGCCAGTGTCGTCGTCCGCAACATGCGGTGCGTCTGGCGACCAGGGGGTGAAATCATCGCCGGGCGCCGCGCGCCTGGTCCGGTCAGTCATCGGTGTCGTCCTCCGCTGGTACCGCCGTTTGGGTCCGGGCCATGCAGCGCCCCCGTCAGCGACGCCAGAGGAACGCCCGCCGGTAGGCTTCCTTGCCTTCGGCGATGCTGCTGCCGCCGCCGCGTCCGATCCCGATCACCGGCGCGAGCGGGTCGTGGGTGTCCGGGCTGGCGGGTCGGACGGTCTCGAGGAAACTGAGGTTGTCGCGCATCCGGCCGTGGAAACGCTCGACGGCGCTGCGCTCGATGAACCACTGGCCACCGATCCGGCGGCCCGTCAGGCGGCCCTCGCGCAGGTAGCGCCGGACCTGCTCGGTGGATCGGCTCAGGCGCTGCGCCGTCTCCGCAACGGTGATGAGGTCGCTCTCGGTCGCGCGTTCGGTCATCGTCCCACCCCGGTCGTGCCGCGGCGCTACGGGGGCCCATCGCCCCGGTGCGATGGTCGCGTGCGACAACGTGTCCGCAGCATACTCCCCGTTTGGCCCTGCGACAACACGGTCAGGAAACACGGTCGCGACGGGCGTCGGGCCACGGGATACGAGGCGTCGTCCCGGCGACCCTCCCCGCCGTGACCTGGTCCTATGGGGGGACGCGATCCATAGGGTCGCCGCCCGCTGCCCGCTGGGGGCCGCAGGGCTTGGGTCCGCGCTCAGGGGCGGCGCGAAGCGTCATGGGACTCCGAT
>CADCWK010000258.1 GCA_902806375.1 uncultured Thermomicrobiales bacterium | reverse complement strand
CACCGACCGCCGCGCCCTCATGGTGTGCGGAGGGCCGTGGGCGACCGTCGAGAGCGTGTACCCGTGGGCCGTGGGCACGGTCACACTCCAGGGGCACAGCGACGGGACCGACTCCTTCTACTTCGCCGACTTCGAGGAACGCGACGATGAAGACGACGTGATCCACGTCCCGGCGTTCCGACACATCGCCGACGTCCGCGTCGTCCGCGACCTGATCGAGGCGGGCACGTCGGCCGGAGGCGTTCCCGTGGCCACTGGTTCCGCCTGAAGCCCTGCTCGACTGCGCCTCCGCGGGCAGACCTCCGTCACCGTGCCGGTCGGTCCGGGGCGCCGGCACCCGGCTCCTCTCCCAACGCGCGTGGTCTGCATCGACCATCGCCCTGGGATGGAGTCCCGTCCAGTGGCCGGGAGCAGGACGCCGGGCGATCCGGGACTCACGAGGACGCCATCAGGGCCCTCCCCCGAATCGTCGGAGGAAGGCCCTGATGGGTCGTATCGCGTTGTTGATCTTGCTTCGCCCCGGTACCGGATCCAGTGTCTGGGGTCTCACCAGACCTGCGACGACGTGATGGTGTGGCCTGTCTCCACGTCACGCGATGTCGCTCTGGTCAACGGTCAGGATCCGGTCTTCATCTGGCCCCGCGAAGTTCGGGACCAGTCCTGTCCACTTGCCAGATCCGGTACCAGACATGGAGTTTGCGCTGATTTTGCATATCTGCGGCCCTCCAAATCACCTCCAGCGAGGCCGGCGGATACCCGCCTCGCTCCGGGAGTGGCCCCCGGCTGGTGAATTGTGCTGGGGATGATAGCACCACCCCCAGACACCGTCAAGGCGTTTTCCACCGATCGACCGGTCAATTCTTGCCCGAATCGTTACATGTTTCACAATCGTTGTCGTCGCCTCAAACCGGCCACTGCTGTCGGCGGGCGCGAGTCCCGGCGTGGACCTGTGCTAACTACCTCGCGACCTGCCCCGGCAATCCGGAGACGACGTCACTCAGCGGCACCCGCCGGGCGTCGGCCGCGTCGCGAGACTTCACCTCGGCCTCGCCACCGGCCAGCGTCCGGGCCGACACGACGACCCGGAGTGGCAGCCCGATCAGGTCGGCGTCGGCCAGCTTGACCCCGGCCGAGACGGACCGGTCGTCCCAGAGCACCTGCCGGTCGCCGAGCGCCGACGCCAGCTGGCGATACAGGTCCTCGCCCGCCGCCACGACCGCCGCGTCCGAGCCGAGCGTCGCGAGATGGACCCGGGCCGGGGCGACGGCCGCCGGCCAGACCAGCCCGCGGTCGTCATGGCAGATCTCGGCCAGGACACCCATCACGCGTGAGATTCCGATGCCGAAGCAGCCCATGATCGGGTAGACGGTCCCGCCGCTGGCGCCGCGGACCGGCCGCTCGAACGCCCGGCTGTACTTCTCGCCGAGATCGAAGACGTTGCCGACCTCGGACGCGCGCGCCGCCCGCAGCGTCGCGTCGTGGCAGATCGGGCACGGAGCGCCCGCGGCGACGGTCGCGATCTCGACGTTGACGCACCAGTCGCAGGCCGGGCAGAACAGGATGTCGTCCTCCCCGGCGTCGGTCACCACCATGAACTCGTAGGAGATCTTGTCGGAGAACGCGCCGCCGGACGCCTCGGTCACCTTCGCGGTCAGCCCCAGGCGCCGGAAGACGCGCAGGTAGGCATCCTTCATGGTGGCGTAGTGGCGGTCGAAGTCGGCCTGGTCGGCATGGAACGAGTACATGTCGCACATCAGGAACTCGCGGCCCCGCATGAGGCCGGACTTCGACCGGAGCTCGTCACGGAACTTCCAGCCGATCTGGTAGATGGCGAGCGGCAGATCGGCGACGGTCTGGAGGCGGGCCAGGGCGAGCGGCGCGGCGACCTCCTCCTCGCTTGACCCGAGAGCGTACTCGCGCCCGGTCCGGCTCGGGACATGGAACAGGATGTCGATCGCGTCCCAGCCGCCGGTGGCGACCCAGTTGGCCTTCGGGTGCAGCATCGGCAGCCGCACCTCCTGCCCACCGGTAGCGTCCATCTCCTCCCGGACGATGTCGGCGATGGCGTCGAGGGTGCGGAGCCCGAGCGGCAGGTAGGAGTAGACCCCCGCCATGAGCTTGTCGACGTAGCCTGCCTGCACGAGCAGGCGGGCGTTGGCGGTCGTCTCGTCTTTCGGTGCCTGGCGGATGGTCTGACCGAACAGCTGGCTGTAGCGCACGGTGTGGGCACTTTCCCACGGGCGACCCGGCCCTGGCAGGCGCGGGCCAGGTCGCCCGTGGGGTGGCGCCCGCGCTACGTCTTCGGCTCTGCTCGCCCGCCAGCGGCGACGGCAGCCCGAGGGGCCGCGCCGGTGGCGGGCTCCGTAGGGATCACGGCCTGGACGATGGGCGTGGAAGGCGACCGGCGGCCGGCGACGTCGCTGGTCATGCTGCGGTCCTCCCGGTCACGGCGCGGTGGGTCGTTGCCGGGAGCATAGCACCGACGTCGCGGGATGGCGCCCCCGGTGCCCATGCGGTCCGACGGGCCCGGGCACCCCGCACGGGGAGAGGCATCCGGGACAGCCCCTCCCCCGACCACGAGGATGGCGATCGTCGGCTGGCGGGCGTGGGTGGGGCCGCATGACGGCTGGCGACGCGGCCCGTCCGGCATGACGGCACGATCGGGGCAGCCCATCGGGTAGAATCACATGACCCAAGGCGATACCGCCCCCCTTCACTGATCGAGAGAGCCTCGTGCCGACGCCACGCGTGCCCACGCCGGGAGAGGAACGGATCGCCCTCGACCGGCTGGCGCGAGTCGCCCGCCGCGCGCTCGGCACGTCCGTCTGCCTGATCTCCACCTTCGAGCCGGATCGCCAGCGCTTCATCGGCGCCGATGGCCTGACCGAACCGTGGGCGAGCCAGCGCTGGTCACCCCTGTCCCACTCGCTCTGCAAGTTGCCCTACCACGACAATGCCCGGATCGTCCTGCCAGACACCCGCGCCGATGCGCGCTCCGCCTCCAATGGCGCCGTGACCGAGGCGGGTGTCCGCGCCTATGCCGGTGTCCCGATGCACGACCGGGACGGGCGCATCCTGGGCGCATTCTGCGCGATCGACTTCCAGCCACGGGCCTGGACCGACGACGACCTCGCCCAGCTCGAGGACCTGGCGATGGCGGCATCGGCGGAGATCGCGCTCAGGGAGAGCCTGTCGGAACTCCAGCTGGCGCAGAGCTTCTCGGCGGCCATCGTCGACACCGTCCGCGAACCGCTGGTCGTCCTGGACCACCAGCAGCGGATCGTCTCCGCCAACCAGGCGCTGTACCGGTTCTTCCAGGTCGCGGAACACGAGATCATCGGTCAGCCCGTCAACCCGCTCGTCGATGGCAAGCCACGCATCCCCGCGCTGGCCGCGGCGCTGGACCAGATCATCGCGCGACACGGTGCCTTCCACGCCCTGGAGATCACGGAGGACTTCGACCGGATCGGGCGGCGGACGCTCCAGGTCGCCGGGCAGGCGCTGCGCTGGCGCGACGCGACCCAGCCCCTGATCCTGCTCGCGATGGAGGACCTCACCGACCGGATCGCCATGCAGCGAGACCGGGAGGCGTTCGTCGACGCCCTCGCCCACGACCTGCGGAACCCCCTGACGACGATCCAGGGGCAGGCCCAGCTCCTCCAACGGCGGGCCAGCCGGAACGCCATCGACCCGGACGGACTCGACCGGAGCGCCGCCGTGATCGTGTCGGAAGCCCGCCAGATGGTCCAGCTCATCCAGACGATGGTCGAGACGGCCCACCTGCGGGCGGACGAGAACGTCCCCATCGACCTCGCCCCCGTCGACCTGGCCATGGTGGGGGAGAGCCTGATCGCCGCCTATCGCGCATCGGGGACGTGGCATACGTTTGCCTGCGAGCAGCGCGCGACCGCCTGCGTCCTCGCGGACAGCGTGCGCCTGCGCCGGATGCTCGACAATCTGCTGGGCAATGCGATCAAGTACTCGCCCATGGGCGGACCGGTCACCATCGCCGTGGACAGCCTGACGGAGCCGGACGGCACCTCCTGGGGGACGATCTCCGTGATCGACCGGGGTATCGGCGTCCCGCCCCAAGACCTGCCGCACCTGTTCGAGCGATTCCACCGCGGCGCCAACGTCGGCGCGATCGCGGGCAGCGGGATCGGCCTGGCCGGCGTGAAGCAGCTGGTCGATCAGCAGGGGGGCCAGATCGCCGTCGAGAGTACCCTCGGGCTCGGCACTACCGTGACGATCCGCTTGCCCTCGTATGTCT
>CADCWK010000257.1 GCA_902806375.1 uncultured Thermomicrobiales bacterium | reverse complement strand
TCGTCCTCGAAGTAGGGGTCGGCCTCGAGGCCGTCCTGGGCGGCGGCGCGCAGGGCGGGGAAGGCGGTCATGGCGAGGACGGCGCCACCGCCGGCGAGGGCGGTCTTGCCGAGGAGGGAGCGGCGGGAGGCGAGGCGGTCGCGCTCGGCGGACATGACGGACAGGAAGCGGTTGCTGAGGTCGTGGGACACCTGGGACATGGGGTTGACTCTCCTGCGAAGGTGGTTCATCAAAGTTGGTGCGTTGACTGGAGACCCTTTTGGTATCTCACAGACCATACGTCCAGGAGTACTCCATGGATCATTCCCGATTTCGCGCGTTCGCCATGCTTATCATGTTGAAATCGATCAAGGAACGGCAAATTGGGCACTGGTTACTGTAGGCGGCGATACCATCGGCCTGTGAACGCTCTTCCCGGCCTGATACCCGTCGGATCGTCCTGGGTCGACGGTGTGCCGTGGCTTGCCATTGGTCCCACGGCGCCGGCGTGCCCTACAGAGGCAGGGATCCCAGCGGGCTCGTCCATTCTGCGGGTCTGTAAGCTGGCCTACGGTAATCCATCGCCGATGTGCTTCCATGTGGTGAGTACAGAGAGGATGAATCCATGGTACTCAGGCGCACGAGCCCGGCCGTGCTGGACATCTACGTCGGCCCCGACTGTTTCGCCTCCGCCAACGCACACGCCATCGCCCGGGAGATGCGGGCGCTGGACCTGCAGAACGTGCTCATCCGGGTCATCGATCTGAGCGATCCGGTCAACGTCCAACCGGCATCCGTCTTTGCCATACCGACGTACCTTCTCAACGGCGAGGTCCTGAGTCTGGGAAACCCGGAGGTGGCTTGGCTGCGTGATAGACTGGCAAATATGTAGGATGACGAAGGAAGAGGGGCACTGATGAGAAACAACACGTCATTATCAGGTCGCCTGGCTCAATGGACGAACCGATCGAGATCCAGCCGGCGCCCGGGAAGCTTCGTCGCCATCGAGGAAGTGGGCCAGAAACTCGAGTACCTCTCCGAGACCGAGATCTTTTCCCCGCTCTCGCCTGACGAGAAGTCCTGGCTCATGCACAACACCACCATGGTGACCTGCGAGCCGGGCCGTGTCTTCTACAGTCCCGGGGACCCGGGGGAAGTCGTCTTCATCCTGAAACGCGGCAAGGTCAATCTGTATCGCCTCACCAACGATGGCCGGAAGCTCGTGATCGCGACGCTGGGTGCGCACACCGTCTTCGGGGAGATGGGTCTGATCGGTCAGCGCATGTACGGCTGCTACGCGGAGGCAGTCGACGATTGCCTGTTGTGCATCCTCAGCCGCTCGGACATGAAGAGCCTGGCCCGACGGAACCCGGAAGTCGGCCTGCTCCTGCTGGCCGAGATGGAGCGACGCCTCCAGGAGCGGGAAGCCGAACTCGAGGCGGTCGCCTTTCAGGGGTTGCCGATGCGCCTGGCGACGTTCCTCCTGCGCGAAGCCGATGACGCGGGAACCGTGATGGGGTACAGCCACCAGGATCTGGCCGAGCGCCTCGGCACCCACCGCGAGACCGTCAGCAGCATCCTCGGCAAGTTCCGCGGGCAGGGCCTCATCTCCACGGACGCCAGGCGCATCTGCCTGCTCGACGCCGAGCGGCTCCGGACGATAGCCAACCCCGGGTGATGGGGTGACCGTCGCGACCTGGTGATCCCGTAAGCACGCTCACAGCGGGTCTGGTCCGCCCAGTCCATGCTGGAGATATGGCGTGGGCCAGAGGGGGTGACCACCCCGGACCGCATCACCACGGTCTGTCGTGTCAGGCACGGCGTGACACCATCGCGGTCGCGAGATGACCATGGTGGCATTCGATACACCGGGGGACATGACCAGATCGTGCCATCAGTGACCCCTTGCGCCGTCCCCCTCGCCCGCCGGCGCATCGCTCGCTGGCTGATCGTGATCCTCGGAGCCAGCATCGCGCTGGGTTTCGTGTCGGACGCCCTGTTCGGCCGGATCGTCCCGTTCCAGCCCGCCGACATCAGCGACTGGCTGGCCGGGACCGGGCCGTGGGCGCCATTGGTCTACATCGCCCTGATGGTCGTGGCGATCGTGGCGAGCCCAATCCCCTCGGTCCCCCTGGACATCGCCGCGGGTCTGACGTTCGGGCTGTTCCGGGGCTCGCTCTATACGCTGATCGGCGCCGAGGCGGGCGCCATCATCGCCTTCCTGATCGCACGCCGCCTGGGCAGGCCCCGGCTGGCGAGACGGCTCTCCCCTGACACCATGCGGCAGATCGACGATCTGTCCGCCCGGGTAGGCATGAGGGCGCTCATCGTCATGCGCCTGCTCCCGGTGTTCAACTTCGACTGGGTCAGCTACGCGGCCGGCCTGACCGCCATGTCCCTCCCCCGCTTCGCGATCGCGACCCTGATCGGCATGACCCCACCCGTGATCGCCATCACGGCGGTCGGTTCGACATATGCCGACGATCCGGTGCTGTCCATCTCCCTGCTCGCCGTGCTGGTCCTGCTCGCGACCGGTCCGCTCCTGGTGCTGCTTCGCCGGCCCCGACCCGCCAAGACGCCCCCTCCCGAGGACGACGGGGAAGTAGTGCCCGGTGGATAGGACGACCCGGAGACTCCTCGAACCGCCCCTTGCCCGGACCGCCCGGATCCTCGACCGGCCCTGGCTCCATCCGAATCACCTCACCGCGATGGGACTGGTTGTCGGGTTGTCGGTCGCTGTCGCCGCCGGCTTGCAATCCTGGCAGGTCGCGCTGGTGCTCTGGCTCCTCTCCCGGCTGGCGGATGGCCTCGACGGCGCGCTGGCCCGCCACCGGGCCGCGGCGGGCGCCCCCATGTCCGGTGCCGGCGGATTCCTGGACATCACGGCGGATTTCGTGGTGTACGGGAGCACGGTCCTGGGCGTGGCGTTCGGGGTGAGCCGGGGATTCGACGCGCCGCTCTGGCCCTTCCTGCTCGTGCTGTTCGCCTACTACGTCAAGGGGTCCTCACTGCTGGCGTTCTCCTCGATCGCCGAGAAGGCCGGACGACCCCTCGTCGACGGCCGCTCACTGTCCTTCCCGCTCGGCTTCGCGGGCGCGACCGAAACCATCCTGGTCCACAGTCTCTGGCTGCTGTTCCCGGCCCATGCCTGGTCCCTGGCGATCGTCTGGGCAGCGGTCGTCCTGGCCGACGCGGCGCGCCAGATCGTCAGTGGCTACCGGCTCCTCTCATGAGGTCGTAGCGGTCAGACCGGAGGGACACGGCGCCTCCCGGGCGACCGGTGGGTCCGCCGGACAGGTCCATGACGATGGGACGTGGTGGCACGTCGCATTGGTACCGCCGACCGGTCGCACCCATCCGCGTCATCGATCCATGAGGAGGATCTGGTCGGCGACGTCGCCCAGATCCGATCCGACGATGTCCGGCCTGGCGGCCGATGGATCGAGGACCTGGCCCGACCGGGCAACGAAGGCGGCCGCGCACCCGGCGTGCATGGCCCCCGTGACGTCCCAGGCGTGCGCGGCCACGAGCCGGATCTGATCCACGGCGACACCCAAGCCCTCGGCAGCCATCCGATACGGTTCCGGCGCCGGCTTGAGCCGCCCAACGGTGTCGGCGGAGAGCGCCTGCTCCAGCAACTCGCGGAGGCCGGCGTTCGCGAGCTGTGCTTCCCCGACCTCCCGCGTCGAATTCGTCAGGGTCGCCAGGCGGAACCCGGCGTCCCGCAGACGCTCGAGTGCCGCCCGCACCTCGGGGTGTGGCGGCAGGTGGCGCATCCCGTCGCGGAGCGCCGTCCGATCCCCGTCCGACACCTCCACGCCTCGTCGCTCGGCGACCATCGCCAGCGCAGCCATACCCAGGGTGCCGAAGTCACGGTAGGTGCCCGTGATCGTCGAGACGAACGCGGACTGGAGCATCTGCCCGAACCACTCGCGCCGCGCCGCGGCGTCGCCGAACATCTGGATGAAGAGCGGATCGAGCGCCCCGACATCGAGCAGCGTCTCGTTGACATCGAACACGATGACCCTGGTCATGCGATCTCCTGGCGTTGCTCGCGAACGCGATAGGGGTATGGCGGGGGAATGACGTGGCGCGTCGGACCGTGATGGTTTGCGGGTGAGGTCATCAACGGACACGGGGAGTGCACAGTCCGCGGAGTTCTGGCATGGATCAGGAGCGATGGGTAGGAGATGCGATATCCGCGACCTGTAAGCTGTCTTACATTCTCCGGAATCCCCCCTGCGACCATGGGGAGGTCTATCGATCGTGCCCTGACGGGAGACAGGCTCGTTGA
>CADCWK010000256.1 GCA_902806375.1 uncultured Thermomicrobiales bacterium | reverse complement strand
GATGGCTAGACCCGTTGATGGCGCAGCTCGGACCGCCGGGATGCTCGCCACGGCGGCTGTCGCGCCGTCAGTCGTGCGTGGATCCATGGCTTGAGTTGTCGGGTGTCATGGACCGGATGGGGGACCTGCGTCCCTTCCTCCGAGAGCGTCTGTCCTCATCCGCAACTCCGGAAGACCGACGATCTCGAAGGTGGCTGAGGCGAGGCTGATCCCTGCCGCGTCCAGTTCCCGGAGGATATCCCGGCTCATCGCGTCCTTGATGTCGCGCACCCCCCTGACCTCGGTCACGAACCGCAGCGTCAGTTCCAGCCAGTTGTCCGTCAACCGGTAGTAGACCTGCGGATCGACGCTCGATGGCTGGATGAAGTAGCGGTCCTGCATGGCCGCCAACGCCTTCCGGCTGCTCTCCGTCACGCTTGCCCCGTACCGTTGAGCCGTCGCGAGCAGGATCGCTTCGGCCTTGTCCCGGTCCGTCGTGTAGGCGATCGGCAGCGTCAACTCTTCCCACAGGTAGGGGAAGTCGCGCGTGTAGTTGTAGACCGGCTCCTCGAAGATCTTGCCATTGGTGACGGTTACGACCCGGCCGGTGTACTGGCGGCTGTGCACCCAGACCGCGGGGTCTGCTCCCTGCACCGACGGCGGTTGACCCATCTCCATGATCGTCGTCTGGATGAAGCCGAGACCGATGACGTCTCCGCGGACACCGCCCATCGTGATCCGGTCGCCCACCGTGAAGTTGTCTCCCCGGAGGATGACCAGATAGCCCGCGACCGCGGTCACCACCCGCTGGAGGGCGAACGCCAACCCGGCCGTGACCAGGCCGATCGCCGTCGCCAGCCGCGTCGGATCGTCGAACCAGATCGATAGCCCGCCGAGCACCAGGAACAGGGTCGATCCCAGTTTGATGCCCTGCCGGGTCCAGAACCGCGTGTTCTCATTGCCGCCCCACCGGTAGGTCCGCCGTGCCAGCCAGAGCAGGCTGCGCCGCATCAGGAAGACGACCAGGACCAGCACGATGGTCAGAAGGACTTTCTGGCCATTCTCGGCGTTTATCCCGACGAACCGGATCCCGAATAGCTCCACGCATCGTCCCCCGTGATCGATCCCTGGTATCCGGGTCGGGCAGCGTCGTCGGCGGCAACCATCGCGATGGTAATCGGCGGCCCCGATCTGCCTCTTGGCACCCGACGCGGGTCTCCCTGCGCCGGGAGGTGGATTGGGGCCCGACTTGATCGGAGCCCGGTTCGGTCGGGCACCAACCACTCGCTGCAGGGAACGCCGCAGGTGTCATGGCCTCATTACCAACAGGATCTGCACATGCCATACCGGAGCCAGCCGGAACGGAACATGCACCGACGGGAAGCAAGACCCACGAGCACCGCCGATGGGCGGAACCCACGGAGCGAACCATGTTCTTCGATAGCTGGGGCGAGTTGGGCCGGGTGGTCCTGGTCGGGACACTCGCGTATCTGGGCCTCGTCACCATGTTGCGCCTCTCAGGCAACCGGACGCTGGCCAAGATGAACGCGTTCGACTTCGTCGTCACCGTCGCGCTCGGCTCGACGCTGGCGACGATCCTTCTCTCCCGTGATGTCGCACTGGCTGAGGGACTCGTCGCCTTTGGGCTCCTGATCGGGTTGCAGTACGCCATTACCTGGCTCTCGGTCCGGAGCTCGACCGTCAACGGTCTGGTCAAGGCGGAGCCCCGTCTTCTCCTGCATCGGGGCCAGTTGCTCCACCGACAGATGCGGGCCGCACGGGTCGTCGAAGGGGAGATCCTGGCGGCGGTCCGTCAGGAGGGGATAGGGTCGCTGGAGGACGTGGACGCCGTCGTCCTCGAGACCGACGGGGCGTTCTCGATCGTCCAGTCGTCGGGGGCGACCGGTCGGTCAACGCTCACGGGTCTCGGTCCCCAGCCGTGATCCTGACCAGCGCTCATCCCTGACTCGCGTGCCATGGCGGTGCCGGCCAGCAGCCGATCCGCGCTGGATGGGAGACTGACGGGCCATGCGAGGGCTTGCGGCGCGGCCTATGCATCACGACATTTGGGTCCACTGTCAAGGGACCAAGAGCCGCAGCGGCGACGAGCGACGCTGTGAGGTACCGGTGCCTGGACCCGATCACGTCGAACGGAATGAACCAGGGCTGCCCGACATGGATAACACGGACAGGAACGGCCCACGACTCGGACGGCGCCGGCTGCTCGCGGGGGCGACCACGGGCCTGATCATGGCCTCGGACATCAGAGGTGGAACGACGATGGCCAGAGCGAACCGACGGGGAACGTCCACGCCGGGAACCAGCGAGGGTCGGTTACTCGCACGGCCGGGACGACCGTCCGAGGTGGTAGGTCCGGGGCTTCACCGGCTCGGACTGGATGTCCGGCGGGATGCGTTGCTCTACGTCCCCGCGACGTACCAGCCGGCGCAGCCCGCTCCCTTCGTCCTGTCCCTGCACGGGGCCGGCGGCAATGAGGAGGGTGGCTTGTACCCGTTGCGGGAACTGGCTGACGAGGCCGGAGTGGTCCTGCTCTCGCCGGCCTCGCGCGGGCGGACCTGGGACGTCATCCTCGGCGGATACGGCCCGGACATCGCGTTCCTGGACCGGGCGCTGGGTGCCGCTTTCGCGCGGGTAGCCGTCGACCCGGCGCGGCTGGCGGTCGCCGGCTTCTCGGACGGCGCCTCCTATGCGCTGTCGATCGGCATCACCAACGGCGACCTCTTCCGGCACGTGATGGCGTTCTCGCCCGGCTTCATGGCACCGATGGGCCAGATGGGAGCGCCGCGCATCTTCGTCTCCCACGGCACGCGGGACAGTGTGCTGGGGATCGACGTGACCAGCCGGCGGGTCGTGCCGCAACTGGAACAGGCGGGCTACGACGTGCGGTACGTCGAGTTCGACGGACCGCACACGGTGCCATCCGAGATCGCCCGTGACGCGCTGGGATGGTTCCTGCCGGAGCCGGCGATCGCGCCCTGAGCCGGGATCGCCTGGGCGCCAGGGCCTGACCCGTTGACGCCGTGCCGCAGGTGCCCCATGCTCCAATCATGGCGCCACCCCTCCGGCAACCCACGCCCATGCAGGTCGTGCGGGGCTACCTCGTCCTCCCCCATGCCGTCCCGATCGTCGTCGTGATGCTCGCCACGGCGGCATTCGCGCTGGTCGCCGGCCGGGGCTGGCCGGGGACGGGGACGATGGCGCTGCTGCTCGGGGCGATGTTCGGCGGGCAACTCGCGATCGGTGCCGTCAACGAGGTGGTCGACGCCGACCTCGACGCCGTCGCCAAACCCGACAAGCCGATCCCGGCCGGGCTCGTCTCGCGGCGCGGCGCCACGGTCGTCACCCTCGGCGGCGTCGCCGTGATGGCCGGGCTGAGCCTCGCGCTCGGGTGGGACGGGTTCCTGCTCTGCGCCCTCGGGACCGGTGCCGGGATCGCCTACAGCCTCTGGTTCAAGCGCACGATCTGGTCGTGGATCCCGTACCTCATCGCGCTGCCGCTGCTGCCGATCTGGGTCTGGACGGCGCTGAGTTCGGTCGAGCCGGGGCTGTTCGCGATCTACCCGATCGGCGCGGCCGCCGTGATCGCCGTCCAGATCGCCCAGTCGCTGCCCGACGTCGCGGCCGACACGGCGACCGGGGTCCGGACGCTGGCGGTGGCGCTCGGGGAAGATCGCGCGCAGCTGGCCTGCTGGGCGGCGATGGTCCTGGCCGCGGCGCTGGCCGCCGGGCTGGCCCCGTGGCTGACCGGCGAATCCTGGCCAGTCTGGGTCGCGGGGCTCGTCACCGCCGCGTTGGTCGGCGTGAACGTGGTACAGGCGCGGGTCGACGCGCGGGCGGCCGTGATGGCGTGCTTCCCGTTGATCGCTGCCGGCGCCGTCATCCTGGGGATCGGCTGGACGGTCGCGCTGGTCGGGGTGGGGTAGGGGGCCTGACGTCGCCGGTTAGTGTCCGTCTGGTGACACCTCTCCGGGATCGCCGAGGACGCGGCAGGGCCGAGCAACCTGGAAGAAGCGTCCGACCCGTCCAGCCCGTACCGTTGCTGGTGGACGTCCGTTCGGCTCGGAGACTGGTCGCGAGGGACCGCGCCCGGCCCGATCGGGCGGCGATCCCGATCGTCGACCGGCCCGTTCCTTCGTCGCTGCCCAGGGAGGACACCGGTGGCCAGGCTGCTGTACCAGGGGATCATCTCGCTCGACGGGTATCTCAACGACGCCGGGGGCCGGTTCGACTGGGCGGCGCCCGACGACGAGGTCTTCGCGTTCACGATCGAACAGGA
>CADCWK010000255.1 GCA_902806375.1 uncultured Thermomicrobiales bacterium | reverse complement strand
CTGCCGGGACATCCGGACCACTCCGCATCCTTGGCTGCCATGATGCCCGGTGGCCGGCCACCGCTGGCCGGAGCCATCCCGTTGCCCCGGCTGCACCCCGGGACCGTTCTCGCCGGGCTCACTGCCGCCGGTCCCGCCAGCGTGTCCCTCGACGGGGCCGGTGACGCTCCCGCCGCGTTGCCGGGTGTGTCCGCCGTCGCCATGACGATGGTCGCCTCAGGGCTCAATGCGCTCCATGTCACCCTGCTGCTCCTGCTCGCGGTCGCCCTGATCGCCGTTCGACCCCTCCCGGTCGCGGTCGCCCTCCACGGGCGTGTGCTGGCCATCATCTCCCCACCGCCGCAGGGCCGTGCGCACGGCTGAGCCAGACGACCGACCCGTCGCCGTAGCTCCCCAAGAGGATGACCGCCCCACCCGCGATCGACGTCGTTGGGTGTCGGGTCCACGCGTCGTGGCCCCGTCCGCGCGGCCATTCCCTCGCCAGACCTGCCGCCTTCTCCATGAAAGGACCCGGGACCGATGCCCCGACTTCGCCACCTCCTTGCCCTGACCGCGGTCGTCGCCCTGCTCGCCACCGGCTACGGACTGTTCCGGGCCGAGGCCCACGAGCAGCGCGACGTCGCCGACCAGTACAGCTTCGTCGTCGGCTTCCTGAACGAGCCCGCCTACGCCGGTGAGCAGAACGGCCTCGACCTGCGGATCTCCACCCTGGACCCGACCGGTGGCGTCGCCTCCGAGCCCGTCGAGGGCGCCGAGGAGACCCTGACCGCCGAGGTCCGCTACGGCGACCAGTCCATGCCGCTCGAGCTCGAGACCGTCTACAACGAGCCGGGTGCCTACCGGGCCATCTTCTTCCCGACCGCCCCCGGCGACTACACCTTCCATATCACCGGCACGATCGGCGAGACGGAGATCGACGAGACCTTCACCTCCGCCGATGGCGAGTTCAGCGCCGTCGCCGACCCGGCCCCGCTCCAGTTCCCGGCCCTCGGCGCGACGCCGGCCGCCGCCACGCCAGGCGCGACGCCGGCCGCCTGATCGAGACCCGGGCCGGCAGTTGCACCCGGCGACCAGCCAGGACCCACCGGGGCCGGTCGTGAGCGTCACGCTCACGGCTGGCCCTTTTCAGCGTGCCTGCCCCGCCGCCCGGCCGGAGGTCCCCGGCCAGCGCTCACACTCCCGGCTAACCATGCCCGGCCTGAGGATCAGTCGCGGGCGGACCGCCGGCGCAGCGGACATCCAGGGCGCCTCCAGCCGGCCGGCCCGGTGCTGGAAGACCGAACGGCGCCTGGCGGATAACCGACGCACGATTTGGCGGCGGACGGTCGGTTCCCGCGCCAAGGCCGTCGATGGTGACGGAAAAGGCGTGGAGCCGGGTGTACGTTCATGTTCCGCATGCCGGTACGTGATGTAGGCTTCGATGCAGTCCCAGGATCTCCGGTCGGAGCGTACCGGACCGTGGGTCCGGTCCGGGTCATCGGTCGCGCCAGACTCCCGCCGCGTCCCGCGTGTCGCTTCCCGTGTACCAAGAGGCGGACCGTTGATCACAGCCACCCGACGTCATCTCCTCGGTGCGCTCTCGGGCGCCCTCACCGTCCCCCTCCTCGGCGCGCTGGCCGGTCCGGTCGCCGCGCAGGAGCGACCCTACTGGCCGACCTTCGGCTGGCGCCAGGCGCTGCCCGCCGAAGTCGGCGTCGACCCGGCCGCCTTCGACGCCGTCACCGCCCGGATCCAGACCGAGTCGCCGACGCTCTCCGCGATGGTCGTCGCCTTCCGGGGCAGCCTGATCTACGAGTACTACGCCGACGGCTTCCAGGCCCACGAGACGACCGACATCTGGTCGACGACCAAGAGCATCACCGGGACGGCGGTCGGGATCGCGATCGACGACGGGCTGCTGGCGCTGGAGGACACCCTCGGCGACCTGATCGGCGACCAGATCCCCGACGAGGCCGACCCGCTCGTCCAGGACATCACCATCCGGGACATCCTGACCATGCGGGGCGGCTGGCTCTGGGACGGGACGGTCGACTACGCCAACACCGACAACGCCGCCGACTGGGCGGCCCGGACCCTGACGCTGCCGATGGAGGCGGCGCCGGGCGAGCTGTTCACGTACAACTCCGGCGGGTCGCACATCCTCTCGGTCGTGCTCCAGGCCCGGACCGGCCAGACGCTGCAGGCCTTCACCCAGGAGCGCCTGTTCGGGCCGATGGGCGTCGAGATCGGCGACTGGCGCGAGTCGCCGCAGGGCCAGTCGGCCGGCGGCTGGGGCCTGTCGATCACCCCCCGGGACATGGCCAAGTTCGGTTACCTGATGCTGAACAACGGCCGGTGGGACGGCGAGCAGATCGTCTCCCCGGAGTGGATCGCGGCCGCGACCTCCTTCCAGTCGGATTCCAGCGGGACCAACGACTTCGGCCTCGGGACGGGCTACGGCTACCACTGGTGGCTGGCGGAGATCGCCGGCTTCCCGGCCTTCTTCGGGCTGGGCTACGGTGAGTCGTGCATCTACGTCGTGCCGGGCCTCGACCTCGTCGCCGTCGCGGCGACCGCCGACGTGCCGCCGTTCGATTTCGTCGGCGACCAGTCCCGCCCGCAGCCGACCATCCGCGAGACGCTCATCCCCGCCGTCATCACCTTCTAGGCGGCCGATCATGGTGTCGTCGGTCACCGCCGGGCTGGCGCCGCGGGAGCGCGGTCGCCCGGCGACCGTGTATCGTGCGGGCGACGACACCATGAGAGGGGGCGGCCGATGAGTGAGCGCAACGACCGGCCGCGGGGCACGACCCGCAACCGGCAGGACACGATCGCCCTGGCGCTGATCGGGCTGGTCGGCGCGCTGACGCTGGTCCTCGCCGCCGCGATCGCCCTGCCGGCCTGGGCCGACATCAACGCGACCGCCACCGCGACCGCTCCCGTGCCGACCCTCCAGGTCGCGGGCGTCGCCGGGTCCGGCTCGGAACCCGTCGCGACCCCGGCCCAGACCCCGCCGGCCACCGAGGCGACGACCCGTCCCCGGGCGACGGCGACCGATGCCGCCGGCGAGGACGCGGAAGAGCCGACCGCCGAGCCGACCCGGACCCCGACCCCGGAGATCGACGCGACGCTGCGCCCGGCCCCGCCGGTCGTGCCCGACGACGGCTCCGGCCAGTCGTTCGTGGTGGAGTCCGGGCCGACCTACCGGCAGGAGATCGCGCTGACGTTCGACGCCGGCGACGACCGGGGCGACACCGAGGAGATCCTCGACCTGCTGGCCGAGCGCGAGCTGATCGCCTCCTTCGGCGTGACCGGGGAATGGGCCGAGGCCAACCCGGACCTGATCCAGCGGATGGTCGTCGAGGGCCACATGCTGATCAACCACAGCTGGAGCCACGGGTCGTTCACCGGGCAGTCGACCGGGACCGACGACCCCGGCACGGAGGCCCGGCTGGAGGAGATCGGGCGGACCGAGGTGCTGATCGCGGAACTGGTCGGCTACGACATGCGACCGTTCTTCCGGCCGCCGTACGGCGACCTCAGCCCGCAGGCGCTGGAGGACATCGCGTCGGCCGGCTACGGCGTGACGGTGATGTGGTCGGTCGACTCGCTGGGCTGGCAGGAGGGCGCGACCGCGGAGGAGGTCACCGAGCGGGTGCTGGAGGGCGCGGCGCCGGGCGGGATCGTCCTGTTCCATGTCAGCGAGGGCTTCGCCGACTACCCGGCCCTGCCCGACATCCTCGACGGGCTGGCCGAGGACGGCTACACCCTCGTCACCGTCGAGCAGCTGCTCCGGCCGTAAGGCGTGTGTCGTTCATGCGACCGGAGTGCGCGCGATGTTCGGCTCGCGCGATGATGCGCCTGTTGGTTCCCGTGTGGGTGACCGGGCATCAGACAGCAGGGCGATCCCGGCCTGGAGGATGGATAGATGCATCGATCGATCACGTCCAATCTCGACGCTATCCGATCGCTGTGCCAGGAATACGGCGTCGCCCGGCTCGATGTCTTCGGCTCGGCGACGACCGGTGCCTTCGATGAGGAGCGCTCGGATGTCGACTTCCTGGTCGAGTACGCGCCGGAGACCGATCTCGGTCCATGGATGAAACGCCACTTCGCGTTCCGGGACCAACTGGCCGAACTGATTGGTCGACCAGTCGACCTCGTGATGGCCGGTGGGCTGCGCAACCCGTACTTCATCCGGTCGGTCGATGCGACACGGCAGTCCCTGTATGCGGCCTGAGACACCGAAGCTGCTCGAGGATATCCGGGACGCCGCCCGGTTCGTCCTCGACGTGACCCGCCGAGACTGTCGAGTCCTACATGAGCAACCGGCTGCTCCGTCAGGGCGTCGAGCGCAACGTCGAGATCTGTGAAAGGTGGGTGAGGCGATGGG
>CADCWK010000254.1 GCA_902806375.1 uncultured Thermomicrobiales bacterium | reverse complement strand
CGCCATCCCCCACCGGACGGAGACCGGTGCCGGGACGCTCCGCATCGTCTCGTCCTGGGCCTTCGGTGGCCTCGCCCGGCAGACCGGCGGCGACCTGAGCCTGGCGATCGAGTTCGCCCTGCAGCTGGCCGGGTACGCCGCTGGCGGCTTCGAGATCGCGTACCAGCCCCTGGACGACAGCACCGATGAGTACGACAACGTCTGGGACGCGACGACCGAGATCGCGAACGCCACCCGGGCGGTCGATGACTCACGCGTCGTCGCCTTCATCGGCGGCGTGCACAGCGGCGCCCTCCAGCAGAGCCTGCCTGTCCTGAACCGTGCCGTCCCGCCGCTGCTGGCCGTCTCGCCGGCCGCCACCTGGCCGGGGCTGACCCGCCGCGTCGACGGCATCACCGAGCCCTTCGAGCCCGGCCAGTACGCCCCGAGCGGCACCCCGGGATTCGTCCGGTTGGCTCCGACCGACGACCGTCTGGGGCAGGTCACCGCCCGCTGGGCACTCACCGAGGCCGACCGGCGGACGGCGGCCGTCCTCCATGACGGCGGCCGCTATGGCCGCTGCCTGGCCGTATCGTTCGCCGCCGCTTTCGCGGCCGGTGGCGGCACGGTCACCGAGCCGACTGTGCTGCCCGCCGATCCGGTGAACTTCGACCGCTACGTCACGTCGGTCGGCGAGGCAGGGGCCGATTGCGTCGTCATCGGCGGGATCGCGACGCCCGCGATCGCTCAGCTCGTCCGCGAGCTGCGCGCCCGGTTCCCGGCCGACGCGCTGACGATCGTCGGCGGCGATGGCCTCGCCAGCGACCTGCTGACCGACGACGCGATGGCCGGACGGGCGGACGGTCTGACCATCGCCGGGCCGTTCCTGCCCGACGACTTCGCCCCGGACTCCGCCGGAGCGACGTGGACGACCGAGATGCGGGCCCGGATCGACGAGGACCGCGACCCCGACCCGTTCGCGATCCACGCCTTCGAGGCCGCGGTCGCCATCGTCCAGGCGATCGACGCCGCCGGCTCCGGCGACCGGGGCGACATCCTGGCCGCGATGCGGGCGACGCGCGATTTCCGCGGGCTCTCGGGGACCTTCTCGCTCGACGACAGCGGGGACCGCGACCGCGTGCCGGTCCGACTGGCGTCGATCCAGGGTGGCCGACTTGTCACGGTCGCGATCGACGGGGCGTAGCGGTCGGTCGCGGTCGAGACCAGTACTCCCCGGCGGGCCAGCGGCGCTTTCCATCGATTGTCCCGAACCGCACGACGGGATGCGTTGCGGACCGATGCCCGCCGGTCACAGGTGGTATTCTCGCCCCATCACGTATGACTCGAACGTCCCTGCCGGGCGCCCGCAGGTCCACGGCCGAACGCGACGGGGTTTCGACGCCCTGGATCACGCGCGAGCCACGGCCGGACCGATGGGCGTCACACCGTGCCGAACCACGCGGGAGACCCACGCATGACCCTGAGTTACGCCGAAGCCGAACTGCCGAAGCCGATCGAAGTCCCGGACCGGATCGGCCGGTTGAACGCCCTCGCCTACAACCTCTGGTGGAGCTGGCACCAGCCCGCCCACGACCTGTTCGAGCGGCTGAGCCCGGCCGTCTGGCACGCCTCCGGGCGCAACCCGATCCGGTTCCTCCGCCGGCTCCAGCCGGAGCTGCTCCGGGCGTCGGCCGCCGACCCGGCCTTCCTGTCCGCCTACGACGCCGTGATCGAGGAGTTCGACCAGGCGATCACCGGGCAGGACACCTGGATCAGCAAGTACGCGCCGCAGCTGACGGGCAAGACCCTCGCCTACTTCTCGGCCGAGTTCGGTCTCCACCCCACCCTCCCGATCTACTCGGGCGGCCTGGGCGTGCTGTCCGGCGACCACATGAAGGAGGCCAGCGACATCGGCCTGCCGACGGTCGCCGTCTCGCTGCTCTACCGGCAGGGCTACCTGCGCCAGCGGCTGGACGCTTCCGGCTGGCAGCAGGACGTCACCGCCCCCTTCGGCCCGGGCGACGAACCGACGACGCAGGTCATGGGTTCCAACGGCCGCCCGGTCGAGGTCGAGATCGACTTCGAGGGCGGCGGCGGCACCATCCGGGTCCAGGTCTGGCGGGTGCTGGTCGGTCGCGTCCAGCTCTACCTGCTGGATTCGGACATCGAGGGCAACCCGGAGTGGACCCGGACGATCTCGTCCCGGCTCTACGGCGGCGACCGCGAGCACCGGCTCCGGCAGGAGATCATCCTCGGCATCGCCGGCGTCCGCGTCCTGCGGGCCCTGGGGATCGCGCCCGACTACTGGCACGCCAACGAGGGCCACGCCGCCCTGGCGATGGTCGAGCGCTGCCGCGAGTTCGTCGCCCAGGGGATGAGTTTCGAGCAGGCGGCCACCGAGGTCCGTCACATGACGGTCTTCACCAGCCACACGCCGGTCCCGGCCGGGCACGACATCTTCTCCCGGGAGTTCATCGACCGGTACTTCAACAACTACTGGCCGTCGCTGGGCCTCAACCGCGATGAGTTCTGGGCGCTGGGGCAGCACGGCCACGAGGACGGGTTCAACTTCACCGCCCTCTCGATGCGCCTGTCCGGGCACCGCAACGGCGTCAGCCAGAAGCACGGCGAGGTCACCCGCGAGATGTGGAAGGACATCTGGCCGGGCGTGACCGCCTCAGAGGCGCCGATCTCCTCGATCACCAACGGCGTCCACCTGCCGACCTGGGTGTCGCCCCGGACGCAGCGGCTGCTCGACGACCACCTGCACCCGAACTGGCGCAAGCGGACCGAGGAGGCGCTGACCTGGGAACCGGTCAGCCGGATCCCGCACGGGGAGTTCTGGCAGTCGCACCTCGATTCGAAGCAGGACCTCCTCGACCTGCTCGACCGGCGGATGCGGGCCCGCTGGCTGGGCGGCAACTTCGAGCCCAACCAGGTGGTCGCCTCGGCGCCGTTCCTCGACCGGGACGCGCTCACGATCGGTTTCGCCCGGCGGATGGCGACCTACAAGCGCGCGACGCTGATCTTCCGCGACCCGGACCGGCTGGCCCGGATCCTGACCGACCTGGAGCGGCCGGTCCAGATCATCTTCGCCGGCAAGGCCCACCCCGCCGACGACGGCGGCAAGCGGCTGATCCAGGAGATCTTCCACCACGCCCAGAACCCGAAGTACGGCGGCCGGATCGCCTTCGCCGAGGACTACGACATGCGGCTGACGACCCGGCTGGTCGCCGGCGTCGACATCTGGCTGAACAACCCGATCTTCCCGCTGGAGGCCAGCGGCACGTCCGGCATGAAGGCCGCCGCCAATGGTGTCCCAAACGTCAGCATCCTCGACGGGTGGTGGATCGAGGGCTACCACGAGGAGCCGCGCAACGGCTGGGGCATCCACCCGGCCGACGCCAGCGGTGACGAGCAGGACGCCCTCGAGGCCGAGCTGATCTACCGGACGCTGGAGGAGCAGGTCGTGCCGCTCTACTACCAGCGCGGCGCCGACGGCGTTCCCCATGGCTGGGTCGATGTCTGCCTCAACGCGATCCGGTCCGTCTCGCCGGAGTTCGCCATGCGCCGGATGCTCCGCGACTACGTCCGCGAGCTCTACCTGCCGGCCAGTGCCCACCGGGTGACGGACCCGGTCGAGCCGACGCTGATCGCCGAATCGGCGGAATAGTCCGGGGACCGCTCCTGACAGCGCGGGCAGCGATCGAGGCGCCCACGCCGGGAAGCAATTCCCACCTCCGGGCCGCGGCGCTCACCGCCGATAAGGATCGCGGCGTTCATCCGGTCGACAGGGTGCAACGCGGCGGCGATCACACCCCCCAGCGTAGCGTGACCCCTCCCCGGCTCGCGTCGACCGCTCATCCCATCTGCGTCGGGATGATGCGGTCTCGGGCCCGGAGAGGGCCTCCGGTTACCCACGCCTTCCATCTCATCGGTCAACGCGGACAGGTGACACTTGCAGTCCGCTCCTGGGATGGGAGGCCCCCTTTCCGGTTCGGGGACCGGGATCAGGTGCGCTCGCCGCGCACTGTCCTCAGGAACCCGGCGATCAGGACGAGCCCGACGACGACGTGCAGGGCGAGCAGCGAGATGGTCGTCCCGGTGCCGATCGCCTGGGCGACGCCGAGCATGGAGACCGACAGCGCGATCAGGGCGAGGATCAGCCAGACCCGGCGGGGCTGCCCGGTGAAGCGCTCGAGCACGACCAGCACCCCCCAGCCGAGCAGACCGCCGGTCAGCGTGGCGACGACGACCGGGACCGGTCCGATCGTGACCGTCCCCTCACCATCGCCCGACTCGACCAGCAGTGGGTCTCCGACCAACAGCCGGGCGATGGCCCAGGTGACGAGGGCGGCGACGATCGCCGCGGCGATGACCAGCGCCCGGTCGCGGATCGTGGCCGTGCCGCCCGCCGACATTCGTG
>CADCWK010000253.1 GCA_902806375.1 uncultured Thermomicrobiales bacterium | reverse complement strand
CCAACCGGTCCGCACCGACACCCGGCGCCGCGTGATCGGCGCGACGAGACCGGCACACATCAGGGAGCACCGGGTCTTGCCCCCAACCACCGTACCGCTTCACGCACCGGGCACTACCGCGATCCCGAACACGCCTCCCACGCAGGACGGTAGCGCTGACGACGGGCAGGTCTCCGTTCGCCGCTTCCTCGTCCGGGAGGGAATCCCGCTGGCGATCCTCGTCTGCCTCGCCCTGCTCCTCGCCTGGAACCGGGCAGTCCATGACGTCTGGCTGGGGCGGCATGACATCCTCGCCCAGTGGGTGCCGTGGAACGACCTGCTCGGACAGTCCCTGCGCTCGTTCAACCTCCCCGGCTGGAACCCGCACCAGTTCTCCGGGGCGCCCTTCGCCGGCGACGCGCAGTCGGGCTGGATGCATTTCCCGACCATGATCCCCTTCACCCTCTGGGACGACCCGCTCGTCGCCTTCAAGGCCAAGATCGCGTTCGACCTCGTGTTCGCTGTCGTCACGACCTTCACGCTCGCCCGGGTCCTGGGCATCGGCGCCCTCGGCGCGATGACCGCGGCGATCGTCTTCACCTTCGGCCCTCTGTCCTACCATGAGACCCACTGCTGCACCGTCCGGAGCCTGGTCGCGCTGTGGATCCCCGCCGCGTTCCTCGGGGTCGAGCTGGCACTGAGGGCCCGGAGTTGGCCGGTCAGGGTCATGGGGCTGTCGATCGGCGCCTTCGCCGTCAGCCAGATGTTCGCCGGCTTTCCGGGTCAGGGCGCCCTGGACGCCAGCCTGCTGCTCAGCGCCTGGATCGTCTACCGGGCGATCATCGCGCCACCCCGTGGCCGCTCTGCGTTCGCCCGGCGGCTCGGCGCGATGGCCGTGACCGGCCTGACGGTCTTCATCGGCGGGGTGCTGCTCAACCTCGCGGCGCTCTGGCCCCGGATCGAGGTCTACCTTCAGTCGACGATCGCCACCGATGGCTACGGCGACGTGATCGGTTACGACGTCGGCCCCTACGATCTCCCCGGCCTGTTGCGCCGCCTGATCGTCGACGCGCAGGGCAGCCGCGACGTGACGATCGCGGCCGGGGGGATCGTGCTCTGCCTGATGGCACCGTTCCTCGCCCGGACCCGGTACGGCGTCCCGTTCTTCGCCGGGATGACGCTGGTCATCCTGACGCTGACACAGGCGGACACGCCGCTCCACGCGCTCCTCGGCCTGGTCCCGATGTGGTACGACCTCCATATCCACAACGTCCCGATCGTCCTGTCGGTCCTGATGGTTGGCCCGGCGATCCTGGCCGGCGCCGCCGTCGACCGCCTCCAGGCGCTCCGCGGGCAAGTGCACCGGGCGCCACTGGTCTTCCTGCCGTTGATCCTGATCCTGATCGTCTACGCCTGGCTGCCGACCCGGGGGATCACCATCACCCCGACCCCCATCGTCGCGGCAGGCCTGGTGACGCTGCTGGTCTGGGCGATCGTCGACGACCGCTGGGTCCGTCGCATTCCGCGGGGGACCCGGCTGTACCGGGCCGTGCCAGCCCTGATCGTGGCGGTCGTCTATCTCCAGCCGATGGGACTGGAACTGATCGACGGCGCCACCGGTCAGTCCCGCCTCATCCGCGAGTGGCAGGGGCAGTACACGCCAGACGAGGACGCCGCGGCTGCGGCGGAGGTCTACACCTCGACGACTGGTCCCGGTGGGTCGGGAGAATTCCTGCTCGAGCTGCAGCGAGCAGGGGAGCATTTCCGCTACGTCAGTTACGTCGGCACCGGGACCGTCGACGGGGACAACCCCGGTGCGCGCGGGACGCTGGTCCAGCGCCGGTACGACGCCAACACCCAGGCGCTCCAGTCCAACGGGCGCTCGATCTACCTCGGCCTCTACGAGACGCAGAGCTACAACCCGATCCAGCTCGGCCGGTACGCCGACCTGATGACGGCCGTCAACGGCGAGGGGCAGGACTATCACTTCGCGGACCTGTTCCCCCCCGGCGGCAACCTCGATCTGCTCGACGCCCTGAACGTCGGCTACCTGCTGATCGACAGGAGCCTGCCGGCCGGACGCGAGGACGTGGCGGCGCTGACGCGGGGGCGGGAGTTGGTCTACCAGGATGATCTGGTCAGTATCTGGGACAACGCGGACAACCTCGGTCCGGCCTGGGTGACGCATCAGGTCGTCCCGACCAACCGGGACGCCGCCATGAACCGGATCAGCCAGTCCGGTTTCCGGCCCAGGACCGTCGCGGTCGTGGAAGGGGACGTCCCGTCGATGGCCGCACCGGCCGAAGCCCCGACATCGTCGGTCACGTTGACGCGATTCGCGCCGGACCGGGTCAGCTACGACGCGACGACGTCGGCCGACGGGTTCCTCGTCATGAGCGAGGTCTACGAACCGGGCTGGAAGGCGTATCTCGACGGGGAGGAGGTCGAGATCCATCCGACCGACGTCGCGCTGCGCGGCATCGAGCTTCCGGCTGGTGACCACATCGTCGACCTGCGCTACGAGCCGACCAGCCTCCGGGTCGGGTTCGCGGTTTCCGCTGCTCTCCACGTCGCGATGATCGGTGTGCTCGCTGTGGCCGCCTGGACCGGCCTGCGACGACGGCATCGCGCGTAGATCGAGCGTGGCGGCACCGGTTTCCGGCCCCAATGGTGATCCAGACAGCGGCTCCTGCGCGGGGCGCTCCCGCAGGTGCCGGCGACAACTCAGGAGATCGGGCGGCGCCGGGCGATGACCCGATCCACCTCTGCGAACAGGGCTTCCGGCTCGACGCGGAGCCCACCCATCACGCCGGACGCCAGCGACCCATCGGTATCCGCCAGCCGCTCGGTATACAGGCCGTCGACAAGATCGTACGCCGTGATCGACCGGTGGTCGGGATCGACCAACCAGAACTCGCGGACGCCAAACCGCGCGTAGCGCATCGGCTTCACGATCGAGTCCCGCGACCGGCTCGTCGGCGAGACGATCTCGACGACGAGATCCGGTGCGCCGTGAAAGCGTCCATCGACGATCTCGCCACGGTTGTCATCAGCGATATACAGGAGGTCCGGCTGCAGCACCTGTATGTTGTCCAGAACCACATCGGTCGGTGCGGCTAGCGCGAGACCGGTCCCGTGCTCGCGCACCCAGTCGAAGAGGTGGCCATTCATCAGTTGCGACACCAGTTGATGCCCAAATGTCCGGGCGGCGGACACGACGATCTCCCCATCGATGAGCTCGTGGGTCCGGCCATCATCCGGCGTGGCGGCGAGGTTCTCGAGGGTAGCAGGATGAGTCTGCGCGACCATGTCGACCTCGTCGGGATGCACCAGCGGCTCGATGCTCAAATCATCGCGGCAGCGGACGCGAGTGGCACGAGCATGAGGCAACGCCCCGGCGAGCCTGGCTTACCCGTTCTGGATTACCCGGTCCGCCGCAGCGAAGACTGAGGCCGGATCGAGTCGCAGACCGGTCAGGACACCGGACACGAACACGCCGTCCGATTCGGGGGCACGCTCGGTGTAGAAGGTCCCGTCAAGCTCAAAAAGGGCGATCGTCCGCAGGTCAGGATCCACGAGCCAGAACTCCCGGATCCCGGCCAGGGCGTAGCGCATGGCCTTTACGGTCGCGTCGCGGTTCCGGCTGGTCGGCGAGATGATCTCGACGGCGAGATCGGGCGCGCCGTGGAAGCGACCGTTCCGGACGCGGCCGGGATTGTCCGGTCCCACGTAGAGCAGATCGGGCTGGAGCACGTTCTCGGCGTCCAGCACGATGTCGACGGGCGCCGTCAGGGCGATCCCCGTCCCGTGCTGGACTACCCAGCCGTCGATCGACCGATTGAGCATCTGGAGGACGACCTGGTGCTTCCAGGTCGGAGCCGCGGACACGACGATCTCCCCGTTGAGCAACTCGTAGATGCGACCATCGTCCGGCGTCGCCGCCAGATCCTCGAGGGTAGCCGGACGAGTCTGGGCGACCATGCCTACGACCTTTCCGTGGTGCCGATCAGGGGAGCGCCTCCTCCCACCGCCTCTACCAGAGCGGTGGGAAGGGGGCGAACGTGGGGTCAGTCCGCCGCGACGGCAGCCGGACGGCTGGCGAAGTCCGGGAGGAATTCGGACCCGTGGGCGTCGATGAGGTCATCGACCAGGTGCCAGATCTGGTCGAGGTCCAGCTCGGCCGCCGTGTGCGGGTCCAGCATGGCGGCGTGGTAGACGCTGTCCCGGTTGCCGGTGATGACGGCGTCGACCGTCAGCGCCTGGACGTTGATGTTGGTCTGCATCATGGCGGCGAGATGGGTCGGCAACGCCCCGACGGCCGTGGGCTGGACCCCGTTGCGGTCGACCAGGCACGGCACCTCGACGCTGGCGCCTTGGGGCAGGTTCGAGATCAGGCCGTGGTTCGGCACGTTGCCGTAGACGACCCGCGG
>CADCWK010000252.1 GCA_902806375.1 uncultured Thermomicrobiales bacterium | reverse complement strand
GAGGCAATCGGAGACCGCCTAATCCGTCTGGATCCGGGCTCTCAGCGGGACCAGGTCCCTCGCCGACGTCTCGTCACGGACATCCGTGACGGGGCGATACGGGCTCAGCGTTCTGAATCCCCGGGTCCCTGCTCCTCGACGGGCTCGACAGCCTGGCGATCCTGATCCCGCTGCGGTGCCCGGGGAACGGTGGTTCGTCCACCGCGGGTCAACTGGCGCCAGAGTCCCAGCCGTCCGGCTCCCTGGTCGCGGGTCTCCGTCGTCTCCACCGCGGCTACCGCGTCCGGGACGGGACCTCCGGCATCCCTGAGGGGTCCGCGAACCGGCTCCTGTGGCGGGCTGTCGGAGGGATCGCTTCCGGAGTCCGGATTGGCGTCCCCGGATCGGTACCAGCGCAACCCGGGCGACGTCGTGCGGCCACGGCTCGCCTCCGCGCCAGCGTCACCCCGCCCGGTCGATCCGCCCTGGTCCTGGTCGAGCCCGATCGGAGATGCCGGCGGGAACAGCGGGATCGGCTCTCGGGCTCGCCCCGCGACATCATCGCCGTCCGTGCCTGGGCCGGCGACCGGATCGGGACGTGACTCGGCCGGACGACCGGACGATGCCTCGAACCATCGGCCCGAAGATGACGAGACTGGCCGACCGGTCGATGTCGGTGGTGTCTCGGCGCGAGCCCGGAACGGAGGCACTGCGACGGGAGCGCCGGCGCCAGGAGCACCGTCAGCGGACCCAGATGCGTCGCTACCGGACGCATCACCGTCCCGCGGAACGACGACCGACTCATCACCTGGCGGGAACTGAACCATCTCGGCACTGTCCCTCCCATCAGCCGCATGGTCGGTACCGGCTCCCGCCGCCTCGAGTTCATCCGACGCCACGTCGGCGTCGACCGGGAGCCCCGGTCCCAAGTCCTCTGGCTCAGCTTCACTTTGCCCCGTCGATGCGGCTGGCTCGGGGTCCGGCAACGACCGGTCGTCAGCGTTACTCTCTTCCCGCGAGGTATCCGGTCCCCATGCCTCGGTCGGAAAGACGGGGTCGGTGTGGTCGACGGACGACCGGCCTGGCTGATCGGTCGGGTCCGTGTCCGCGGACGGAAGCGCCTCGGGCGACCACAGAGAATCCTCGTAACTGAGGTGATCGCCGGCCGTATCGCCTTGGGCGACCTCGCCGTCTCCAGGTTCACGCTCACGCCACCGTCCGTCGCCGTCCGTAGCATCCGTCCCATCATTGGTCTCGGTGGTCGACGGGTACTGCCCGATATCCGGTGTCCCGGCGTCGGCGGCCAGACCCGCCCCGGCCGGCCAGCCTGCCAACGTCCCGGTTGCTCCGCTGGGTCGATCGTCGTCCGTAGCGGTCGGCTCCTCGCGGGGCGGCTCGGCCCCACGCCGGGCAAGCGTTGGGGCGAAGGCTGGGGCATCGTCCACCGGCTGCTCGGCGAGGGAGGGCCTGGGGACCGATGTCCCGGCGCCCGGCTCCTCATCGTCGACAACCCGCACGGATGGTCCGGTCTCCGGCTGGCGTACCGTCGCCAGCGCCACGGGCGCGGGCCCATGGAGCGGAGACCGGCAGAACGAGCAGAACGACCCGTCGGGCGTCACCCGGTGGCAGGTCGGGCAGACGACTCGCCGCTGCCCGTCGGCACCCGCCAGCACCGTCGCGTCGCGAGCCTGCCCGCTGGCCAGCGCTTCCCGGAACAGGGCTCCGACCACGACCAGGATGACCACGTACCAGATGAATTCCGCGACGGCGCCCGATCGCGCCAGGACCAGCGACCCCAACGGCAGGGCCATCCACCCGACGACCCCGCCGATGCCCGCGATGAGCACGGCCCGCACATCCCTGGAGGCCAGGTACTGCCAGGCGGCGATGCCCAGCAGCGAGCCAGCCAGGATGAGAACGACGGGCCGGATCACGACCGTGCCAGCCAGGAGGGCGGTCCACTGCGAGACCGGACGGTCGGGCAGATCATCGAAGACGCTGGGCCAGTAATAGACGAAGGTCGAAACCGTGGCGAAGCCGGCGGCCGCGAGTCCCCCGAGGGTCATGCCATCCATGATCTCGTTGCGGAAGACCGGCCAGCGTCGCAGCAGGATCGCGCCTCCGACGATCGCTGCTCCCGTCAGGACGGGCATCAGGAGCCCGTTCAGCAGGAGGACGACGAAGGGCAGGCCGTCACGGCCGTTGGCCGCGATCCCCGGGAAGCCGATCGCTCCGAGGTTCAGCCCCGTGTCGGTGAACCAGAACCGCTCGAAGATCACGCTTGACAACCACCCACCGAGCAGACCCAGCAACCCGCCGGCCGCGACGATGCCGGCCAACATCGCCAGGGGCTCACGCTCGTAGAGGTCGAGTCTGAACAGGTAGTGGATGAGCAAGCCGGGGGCGATCAGCAGCGCGACCAGGGTCGCCAGGCCTGCCCGATCGCCGAGGAGCAGGAGGAAGACGACCACCAGGGCCGCCACGACGAGACTCGAGACTGGTCGCTCGCGGAACCAGTGCAGACCGGTGGTCAGGCGGCCCCGGAGCGAACGGTCGGACTCCCGATCCGGCTGGGGCAGCGGCTTCCCACAGACCCCACAGAACGCCAGCGGCTCGACGTGGGAACCGCAGTTCGGGCAGTGGGTCCGGGCTTCCATGAGGTCGACCTCCGCTCGTCAGGCCCGGTCGTGAACCGACGGGCCGGGACAGGCACGAAACGCCACCTCGCGCCGTCGTGCCGTCCCCGTCAGCGCAGGGTACAGGAGCCCCGACCGGGACACAATCGCGACCGGGCGATTGGTGCGCCCCGTTGCGGTCCGGCTCAAGGCTCGCGGCCCGCCTGGGTGAACACCCCTGACGTTCCGTACACCTGGGTGGATCGTTCGTGGACCGGGGAGCCGATGGCGCCGCCGGGAAGGCCGATCAGCCGGGACCGCCGTCAGGAGGACCGTCGGGCGACGTATAGAGATGGCAGGCGACGAAATGACCTGGTTCGACTTCGGTCAGCGGAGGGACCAGGCGGGCATGGAACCCCCGAACCTTGCTGCACCGGGGGTGGAACCGGCAGCCGGATGGCGGCGCCGCCATGTCCGGGGGGGAGCCCGGGATCCCGGTCACCCGCTCCTTCGGTCCGGTCAGCGCCGGGAACGAGTTGAGGAGTCCCTGCGTGTAGGGGTGGAGTGGCCGCTCGTAGAGCTCTCGGGCGGGGGCCAGTTCCACGATCTGGCCGGCGTACATGATCGCGATCCGGTCGGAGACCTCGACCAGGAGCGAGAGGTCATGGGTGATGAACAGGATCGAGAACCCCATCTCGTTCTTGAGATCCTCGATCTGCTGCATGATCTCCTTCTGGACGACGACGTCCAGCGCCGTGGTCGGCTCGTCCATGATCATCATCGGCGGCTGGAGCGCCAGCGCGATCGCGATCACCGCGCGCTGCCGCATCCCGCCCGACAGCTCATGCGGATAGGAGTGCAGGCGACTCGGGTCGATCCCGACGATCTCGAACAGCTCCCTCGCCCGTTTCCGGGCCCGGGTCTCGTTCATCGCCCGGTGGCTGAGGATGGTATCGATGATCTGGTCTTCGACCGTCATCACCGGGTTGAGCGCGTTCATGGCGCTCTGGAACACCATCGACAGGTCCTGCCAGCGGAACTGCTCCAGTTCCCGGTCAGACATCGCCAGGATGTCCCGGCCCTGGAAGTCGATGGTCCCGCCGGCGATCACGGCCGGCGGGTTGAGGATGCGGAGCAGCGCCTGAGCGACAGTGCTCTTGCCGCTCCCCGATTCGCCGGCCAGCCCGAGCACCTCTCCCGGGGCGATGTCGAAGGAGACCCCGTCGACCGCGCGTACCGGAGCGCGAGCCGTCATGTACTGGACCCTGAGGTCCCGGACCGACAGCAACGGCTTGCCGTTGGGCGTGAGGGTCGCGTCTTTCACGGGCGTCGTGCTCATCGGCCGGAACGGCTCCTGTCTGGGTCTGTGGGTGAGGCCAACGGTGGGAGCGGGCCGGGTGCGTCGGGGCCGGTCAGTCGCCGGCTGGCGCCGCCGTGGGCGTGCGTGCGGGGGCGTTCTCCCGGACGACGGGGGTGGCACGGCCGGTCGTGCTGACGCCCTTGAGCGTCTTGAGGCCGCGGCGGATATCGCGGGTCGCCCGGAGCCGTGGATTGCTCACCTCATCGACTGCGGAGTTGATCAGGACCAGGGAGAAGGCGACGAGCGCGATCCCGAGTCCGGATGGCACCACCGTCCACCACGCCTCCTGGATCAGCGCGTTGTCGTTGCCCGCCCAGTACAGGTTGGTGCCCCAGGTCACCTTCCCCGGGTTGCCCAGGGCGAGGTACTCCAGCGTGGCCTGCGCACCGAGCGCGTAGACCGTTGCGCCGATGAAGTTGCCGGCGACGATCGACGCCATGTTGGGCAGGATCTCCCGGAAGATGATCCGGATGGAGCGCTCGCCGCTGATCTCCGACGCGGCGATGAAATCCTTCTCCCGGAGCGAGAGCGCCTGCGCCCGCATGACCCGCGCGCCCCAGGCCCAGCCGGTGATCGACAGGATCAGCACGAAGAACGGGATCGAGCCGATCGAGAACGTGTCGGTGAACCAGCCATCGCCGGCACTGCCGATGAAGCCGGAGAGCACGACCAGCAGCGGGATGCCGGGAACGATCAGGAAGACGTTCGTCAGCAACTGCAGGACGTCGTCGAGCTTGCCCCGGAAGTAGGCCGAGCTGAGGCCGACGGTGATCGCGACGAGGGTCGTCGCCAGACCCACGAGCATCCCGACCAGCAGCGACGGCCGGGCCCCCCAGATGGTCTGGGAGAAGACGTCGTTGCCCGAGCCAGTGGTCCCGAACCAGAACTCAGACCCGGGCTCGACGAAGCGACTGCCCACGCGGTCGGTCGGGTCGTACGGCGCGATGACGGGTGCCAGCAGGGCCAGCGTCACGAAGATCGCCAGGATCACCACTCCGAAGACCGCCTTCGGGTTCTGCAGCACCGGGGCGAACTGTCCCAGCCTGGCCTTCAGCCAGCCGCGGCCGGCCGACTGCGCTGGTCCCTGACCGCCCGACACCTTACCCAGCGCTGGCTGGGCGATGGTCTCACTGACCGATGGCATCCCGGTCCGCGCCACGAGGGGACGGCCGAGATCTTCCGTACCTGACTGCCCGCGTCTCTCTGTTCCGATCGCCATGCTCGCCTGCCTCAGTTCTCGCCACCCGGTTCCGGGGCGAACGCGCTGCCGTCAGCGCCGGTCATCGTTCCAGGTCCCTGTCGCCATGCGTCACCTCCACGCGAAGAAGCCGGGCGACGCTCGATCCTTTCGGGCTCGTCTCGGGACCCGCTCCTGGCTCACGCCAGCTCCGGGGCTACCCGAATCCCCTAACCGTTCAGGTCCGCACCCGTGGGTCGAGTCGCAGGTAGAGCAGGTCGACCAGGAGATTGGCGGCGAGGACCGAGATCGTGATGAAGAGGAAGAGCGTCTGCATGAGCGGGAAGTCGCGCAGGCTGACGGACTGGACGAGCTGGTTGCCGAGGCCGGGGTAGTTGAAGACGCTCTCCGTGATCAGCGAGCCGCTTAGCACGAACCCGAGCGACATGCCGAAGGACGTCATGTTGGGCAGCAGGGCGTTCCGCGCCGCGTAGCGCAGCATCACCCGCCGCTGGGACAGGCCCTTGGCCTCGGCCAGCGACACGTAGTCCTCGGACAGGGTCGAGACCATCGTGTTGCGCATGCCGAGGATCCAGCCGCCCAACGAGACCAGCACGACGGTCAGCGCCGGCAGGATCAGGTGGGTCATGACACTCGAGATGAACTGCCAGCTGAAGGCCGGGGAGAGCCCCAGGCCGTAGGCGTAGGCCTCGGGGAGGATTTCCCAGCGGAAGCCGACGTAGAAGACGACGACCGTCGCCAGCCAGAAATAGGGGAACGAACCGATGAAGAGGGCCAGCGGCGGGACGGCGGAGTCGACGATTCCCCCGCGGCGCCAGGCCGAGAAGACCCCGATCAGCGTGCCGAGGACGAAGGCGATGATCGTCGCGACGCCACCAAGCAGCAGCGTCCAGGTCAGGCCGGTCTGGACGACGTCCATGACCGGCGACGGGAAGAAGGCCGTCGAGATACCGAAGTCCAGCCGGGCCAGGCCCTGGAGGTAGCTCCAGTACTGGACCAGAAGCGGGTCGTCGGACAGCCCGTAAGCCTCGCGCATCGCCGCGATGGTCGACGGGTCCAGCCGACCCTGCGCGCTGGCGAGCACGGCATCGGCCGGGTCGCCGGGCATCAACCGTGGCAGCAGGAAGTTCAGCGTGATGGAGGCCCACGCAGCGACGAAGTAGAAGCCGAGGCGCCGAAGGATGTAGTTCATGGGGAGACCCTACTGCAACTGCGTCGCTGCCCGGTGCCGCCAGAGTGGGTCCCGACCCGGGCCGCTCCTGGGAGCGATCCGGGTCAGGAGATGGGAGTGCCGACTACGTCGTTGGCGTGGTCGCCGCCTTGGTGCGGATAGTGGTCATCAGCAGCAGGCGCTCGCCGGAATACGTCGACGGGACGCAGTACGGGTTCTCCTCGTTCGGCCAGCCCTCGAACCGGGTCGAGTTGTACTCGTACCACTGCGGTCCGGGGAACAGCGGGATGGCCGGTGCCTGCTCGGCGTAGACGCGCTGCAGCTCACTGGAGATGCGCTGCTGCTCCGCCAGATCGCTGGTGGCGGCGAACTGGTCGAGGAGCGCGTCGGCCTCCGGGGAGACGAACCGGGCCCAGTTTTCCGGGCTGGACGTGCCGACCGGGTTGTAGGTCTGGCTGGACATGATGCCCCGGTAGAAGTTGAACGGGGTGACGCCACCGCTCGACCAGCCGATGCTCATGGTGTAGTCGCCGGTCTGAACCCGGGTCTGCCAGACGGTCTGCTCGAGCGGCGTCACCGTGGCCTGGATGCCGATCTCGGCGAAATTGTCCGCCATGATCTGGACGGCCTGGTTCCAGTCGCTCCAGCCGTTGACGACGAGCAGCTCGAACTCCATCGGCTGGCCGTTGAAGGTCCGGACATCGCCGTCCAGAACCAGCCCGGCGGCATCGAGCGCGGCGTTGGCAGCCTCGATGTCCATGGTTACCCACGGAGCCGCGGCGTGGGCCGGGTCCTTCCAGTCAGGGTAGCCGCCGCTGAGCCCGGTGCTGTCGGCCGGGGTGGTGTAGTCGTACATCGCGAGGTTGACGATCTCGGTCCGGTCGATCGCCTGGCTGATCGCCTTGCGGACGTTGACGTCGGCGAACGGGGTGTTCGGCGCCTCAGTGTTCAGGTGCAGGTGCACCGTGTCACCGGTCGAGGGGAACCAGTAGCCGTGGTTCTCCGGGTCCTCGGCGACGTAGATGTTCTCGACATCGGGGACGAAGTTGCCGGCCCAGTCGATCTCGCCACCGATCAGCATCCGCTGGGCCGTGTCGTTGTCGCCCAGGATCGGGAACCGGAGCCCCTCGATGCCGATCTTGTCGGCCTGCCAGTAGTTCGGGTTCCGGCGCAGCTCCCAGTAGTTGGACTCGAAGATCGGGATCTCCGTGAACGGCCCGGTGCCGACCGGGTTCTCGTTCAGGAAGGTGACCGGGTCCTCGATCGTCGACCAGATGTGCTCAGGGACGATGTTCTGGGCGAGGATATCGAAGAGGCCAGGGGTGTAGACCTCGGTGAACGTGAACGTCACCGTCGTGTCGTCCGGCGCCTCGACGGTCGAGGTGATGCCCAGGACGTTGCGCAGGCCACCGGCGCCGCTCAGTCCCGCGTTGTCCTTGAGCAAGTTGAAGGTGAAGGCGACATCGCCGGCCGTGAATGGCGTGCCGTCGGACCACATGACGCCCGTCCGGTACTTCAGTGACAGGCTAAGGTTGTCAGCGGTGTACTCGAAGGACTCGGCCAGCCACGGGGTGATCTCGCCTGTGATCCGCGACGCGATCATCGACGGCTCGTAGATGCCGTTGTCCGTTGGCCACAGGAAGGTTCCGCCCGGGATTAGGAAGTTGAAGTTGCGGATCCACGTCTGACGCTGCTGCTCGGAGACCGTCACCATCCCCTCGATCGTAGCCTGGGCGCTGGCCTTGTACCCCGTCTGTCCCAGGGTGGCAGCAAAGGCCGACGCCCCGGCGCCCAGTGCGGCTCCCCGCAGGAACACCTGCCGGCGATCCATCTCGGCCGCCATCATCGATGCGACCTTGTCCGACGCACCCTTGCGCAGATCGTTGCCCATTTGTTCTCCTCCGACACTGGAGTTAGTCCGACGACATTGACGATGCGGCCGCGGGAACTGGCGATGACCGGCTCCTGTGACCTCCATCAGATCTTCACCGGGATCGCCATCGCCCATCGCTGCGCGGTGTGTCCTGGTTGCCAGTCCTGCTCGACGGGTCCGATGGGCGGCGGCTAGAGGCGCCACCCGACGTTTGCTCCGTCGGTCACAACTGACTGGCAGGGCGAATGTAGATGACCAGTTTATTGTTGTCAAACCGAAGGGAAATGTGACCCCATCCTTTCGGTGCACAGGACATGGCCAAGACACCCGGTGCCGTCGCCGTGCTACGATCCCCCCGTCACCACCCGGAACCGGGTCGATCGACGTCGCCCGCGCCGCGAAGCGCCGGGTGAAAAATGTGGATCGGCCGCCGTCAGAGACGACGATGACCGAGGACTCCCAATGGTTGAGCAACTGTCCGTATCGCACGCCGATCGAACGACCCTCCCCGCCGGCACCAGCGAGACGACCACCCCGGTCCTCGACGTCCGGCATCTGACGAAAGTCTTCCCGATCGGGGGACTGTTCTCGCGCGCTGGCGTCCACGCGCTCCAGGACGTGTCCTTCACGATCGACGCGGGCCAGATCGTCGCGCTGGTTGGCGAGTCCGGATCCGGCAAGAGCACCACCGCCCGGCTGATCGCCCGCCTGGTCAAGCCCACCTCGGGCGAATTGCTGCTGGACGGCACGGATGTCCTGAAGTCGCAGCCGCGTCCGACGATGGAGTACCGGCGCCGGGTCCAGATGATCTTCCAGGACCCGTTCGGCTCCCTCAACCCGGTCCACACGATCGGCCATCACCTCGCCCGGCCGCTGCAGATCCACGGCAAGGTGCGCAGCGGTCGGGACCTGCGCGAACGCATCCACGCCCTGCTCGACCAGGTCGGGCTCAACCCGCCGGCCGAGGTCGCCGCCAAGTTCCCGCACCAGCTGTCCGGTGGCCAGCGCCAGCGGGTCGCCTTCGCGCGCGCCCTGGCGGTCGACCCGCTCGTGCTGCTCGCCGACGAGCCGATCTCCATGCTGGACGTCTCGATCCGGATGGGCATCCTCAACCTGATGGACCGGCTCAAGGACGAGCGCAGGATCGCCTCGCTCTACATCACCCACGATATCGCCTCGGCTCGCTACATCGCCGACAACACGGTCGTGATGTATGCCGGCCGGATGGTCGAGGGCGCGGAGAGCGTCGAGCTGATCGACCGGCCCGCCCACCCCTACACGAAGCTGTTGCTCTCGGCCGTCCCAAACCCGAAGGCGGGACTCAAGGTGACCCGGACGGAGGCGCGCGGGGAGATCCCGTCCCTGATCAACCCCAGGCCCGGCTGCCCGTTCGCCGACCGCTGCCCCAGCGTCATGCCGGTCTGCCGGGAGCAGATGCCCGGCTTCGAGCGCCTGGGCGACCAGCACTGGGTCCGCTGTCACCTCTACGGCGCCGGCAGCGAGGACCACGCCCTCGCCGCCATGCGGCCCCTGACGCTCTACAAGCCAAAGACCAATCGGGACGTCGCCGCCGACTGACGGCCCAGTCAACACCCCATGGCATCCCGTCATGCGACAGCATCGGCGTGGTACCGGCGCGGACCCGGAGCGTCGATCGTGGCTTCCGATCTGCCCACTGGCCGGTGGTCACCGGTCCGATTACCGGACCACCGGGAAACCTCGCGGCGACGAGCCCACCGGAGAAGCGGTCGGGGGTCGGGGGAAATCCACGCATCGGATGGTTGAGGTACCGCCAGGTGCCGCATTCGTCAGTTGCCCGTGCGCACCACGTCGCCACGCCACCGCGTCACGACGCGACGTCCGGCAAGACAGACCACGCCGGTCCACCGCTCGCCCGGGAGACCGGCGCGTCGACGGGCCGGGCAGCCACAACATGTGTACGGCTGTTCCGTCCCGAAAACTGCCGCTTGACGCCGATGGTGGTTGCCTGCAATCTACTCATATCGTGACATCCCCACCGCCCTTCCCCTCCCGTCTCTTCGCCGCCGTGGCGACGGGGGAACCGGGCAGGCGCGCACGGGGTGGCCACGAGGGACGGCGATCGAAGTCGTCCCACGTCCGGCGGAGAAGCCGGCTCGACGTAGGAGACCCTTGATGGAAAAGGTCACGTCCCGCGGATTGACGCTGCTGAAGGACACGAAGCTGAGCCGCCGCAAGGCGCTCACCGGCGCCGCAGGGCTCGGCATCGCCGCCGCGGGGGCCGCCACCTTCGCCCCCCGCCGGGCCCCATACGTCAAGGGACAGGCCAAGACGCAGCTCCAGTTCTGGACCGGCTTTACCGACCCGGATCTCGCCACGCTGCGGAAGATCGTCGAGCAGTACAACGCCCAGAGCACGTCGTATGAGGTCATCGTCACCCAGCTGGCGCCGGCCGAAGTGACCGACAACACCCGGCTGATCACGGCCGTCCGCGGCGGGGACTCCCCGGACATCTACCACATGGACCGCTTCACCGTGGCGTCCAACGCGGCCAATGGTCTCGTCCAGCCGATCAGCGAGTTCGTCGACGAGGCGGTCCGCGCCACCTACCTCCCCTTCGCGATGGAGGAAGTCACCTACGACGGCCAGATCTGGGGCATGCCGCTCGACACCGACGCCCGCGCGCTCTACTACAACATCGGCGTCCTCCGCGAGGCCGGGATCGATCCCACCGAGTTCGACCAGTCCAACGGCCCCGTCACATGGGATCGCCTGCTCGAAGTCGCCAACATGGCGAGCGTCCGCGACGCCAACGGGACCTACAGCCGGGTCGGCTTCGTACCGTACGCCAACCAGGCGTGGCACTACACCTACGGGTTCTCCTGGGGCGCGCAGTTCTACGACGAGGCGAACTGCGCCGTCACGCCCGACGACCCCAAGATGGTGGAGGCCATGCAGTGGGTCTATGACGCCTGCGCGTCGATGGACGCCAATGCCATCTCGGCCTGGGAGACACCCCGGCGCGTCCCGGGCTTCCCGCCGCAGCAGGGCTCCCTGGTCACCCAGGGCGTCGCGTTCGAGGTGACCGGTGACTGGATGATCAACCAGTACGCCCAGTACGCCCCGACCGCCGAGTACGGGATTACCTATCTCCCCGTTCCCCAGGCGGGAATGAGCTCGGCGACCTGGTCCGGCGGCTGGTCGATGGTGGTTCCGGAAGGCTCGACCAACGCGGAAGGCGCCGTCGACTTCATCTCGTACATGTGCGGCGAGCCCGGCCAGCGCATCTACACCACGGACACCCGTCACCTGCCGACGATCACCTCGCTGACGACCGACCCGTCGCTCTACACCGAGCTGAGCTCGTTCTTCGCCGCGCAGCTCCTCCCGACCTCCAACAACCGGCCGCCGCTCCCCGTCGGCTCCAAGTACTGGGACGAGATGACCAGCGCCTACCAGGCCATCTATCTCAACGAGGCCCAGCCGGCCCAGGCACTCGCCACGGCCAAGGAGAACACCCAGGCCGACCTGCAGCAGTTCTGCTAGTCGATCCGGTACGGACGTTGGGGCAGCGGGGCGACGTCGAGCCTCGTTGCCCCAACGTCATCTGGTCAGGATGCATCGGTAGACCGGTCACAGGAGCATGCGCGTGGCGACAGATGCGGTTGCGGTGGCCCCCGAACGGTCGAATGGACCCACTCCTCGCCGCCGGATGTCGCGACAGGAGCGGCAGAACCTCGTCACGGGACTGCTGTTCATCTCCCCGTGGATCATCGGGTTCCTCGCCTTCCTGGTCTATCCCTTCTATGAGACCATCCGTCTGAGCTTCACCAAATACAACGGCATCCGCGACCCGGAGTGGATCGGCCTGGACAACTACCGGACGATGGCCACCGACGACCTCTTCTGGAAAGTCCTGTTCAACACGCTCTACTACACCGGCCTCGCCGTCCCGGTCGGTGTCGTCGCGGCCATGCTGATGGCGCTCTGCATGAACCAGAACGTCCGGGAGCAGCCGATCTACCGCGCGATTCTCTACCTGCCGTCGATCATCCCCGTCTTCGCCCTCTCGTTCGTCTTTCTGAATCTGATGGACCCGACCTATGGGATCGTCAATCGGCTGATGGTTGACATCGGTCTTCCCAATATCAACTGGTTCGGTGACCCGGCTTACGGCAAGATCGCCTTCGTCATCCTCGCCCAGTTCGGTGCGGGCCAGGCGGCCCTGATCTTCCTCGCGGGGCTCAAGGGCATCCCGCAGCACCTCTATGAGGCGGCCTCGATCGACGGGGCGGGCAACCTGCGCAAGTTCTGGAACATCACCCTCCCGATGATGACGCCGATCATCCTGTACGACCTGATCCTCGGACTCAGCCTCGGCATCCAGATCTTCACGCAGGTCGTCATCCTGACCAGCCCTCCGGGCTCACCGGTCAACTCGAACCTCATGTACGTCAACTACATCTACGGCCTGGTCTTCCGGGACTTCCGATCCGGTTACGCGTCCGCGCTCGCGCTCGTCCTCTTCCTGATCACGGTCGTCCTCGCGCTGGTCATCTTCCGCTGGTCGAGGTCCTGGGTGAACTACGAGACCGTCTAGCCCGGACCATCGCCTCTGGCCGGTCCACCACGGAATGGCACGCATCGACCCCGAACTCGCCTGAGGGAGCACCATGGCAAAGTCACTGCCGCTCGATACGGTCCAGCAGCCGGCGCGGAACGAGACGGCCAGGAAGGCCAACTGGCGCCGATTCGCGCGGAAACAGATCGTCCCGAGGCTCTTCCTCATCCCGTTCGTCGCATTCTTTCTCCTGCCCTTCTACTGGATGGTAGCGGTGGCGTTCAAGCCGATCCCGGAACTGAGTATCGTCCCGCCGACCTTCTTTCCCTCGGAATGGCGCTGGGCGAACTTCGCCGACGCGACCCGCGTCTTCCCCTTCTGGCAATACTTCCAGAACACGCTCGTCATCACGTTCCTGACGGTCCTGGGCGCTGCCATCTCCAACCCGATCATCGCCTACGGGTTCTCCCGCATCGAGTGGCCGGGCCGGGACAAGATCTTCGCCCTCGTCCTCGCGACGGTGTTCGTCCCCTACCCGGTTCTCATCGTCTCGCTCTACGACATCTATTCCCGCCTCGACTGGGTGAATACGATCCTGCCGCTGGTCGTGCCGCTGTTCTTCGGCAACGCGTTCTGGATCTTCCTGATGCGCCAGTTCTTCATGCGCATCCCCCGCGAACTGGGCGAGGCCGCCCGGCTGGACGGAGCGTCCGAGATCCGCATCCTGTTCCAGATCATCCTCCCGCAGAGTTACGCCGCGATCAGCGTCGTCTGTCTGTTCGCCGCCCTCCACGCCTGGAACGACTTCCTCGGCCCCTATCTCTACCTGCAGAAGGAGGATTCGTACACGCTGGCGATCGGTCTGACCTTCTTCCGGTCCGCCTCGCAGTACGACGTCCAGTACAACCTGCTGATGGCCGCATCGGCCCTGGTCGTGCTCCCGGTCGTGGTCCTCTTCCTCGCGTTCCAGCGGTTCTTCATCGAGGGTGTCCAGGTCGGCAGCTTCAAGTAGTCCCGCTCCGATGCCCCACAGGGACGCTCCCGTGGGGCATTGGCGTGCCCTTCACCGGCCCGCCAGACCGCCGATCGCTCAACCAGGGAGCTCACCATGGTCGTCACCCCGGTCAACCAGCGCCGCATCGAGCGCAACCGCCGCCGCGTCGAGGAGCTCCGGGTCTGGCGCAACGCGCGTGAGACCAGGCTCACAGACATCGTATTCACGGCGTCGGACGGGGTCACGGTAGCCCTCGCCCTCGGCGACACCTGGCCAGCCGTCGAGACCCCGGTGACGTTCACCGTGACGGGCAGCGTCCCGGAGGATTTCGCCGGGCAGCCCGTCGAACTCGAGCTCTGGCTGGGTGGGGAGGGGTTCGCCGAGATCAGCGTCGACGGCCACCTCACGGTCAGGGGTGCGATCGACCCCTACCACTTCCAGTACCCCCTGCTGGACTCCGCCGCCGGTGGTGAGACGATCAGCGTCAGCGCGACGGTCGTACCGAAGGGCGTCTTCGGCTCCCGGATCGACCGGCCGGTCCTCAGCCGCGCCCATGTCGTCGTGCCGGCGGAAGGCGTTCGTGCCATCGAGCGGGACCTGTCCGTCGCGCTGCAGGCGGCCGTCGAGCTCGATGGAGAGGGTCACGAGATCGTCCCTCGCCTCCTTGACGCGATCGAGGCCAGCCTGACCGTCCTCAGCCGTGGCTGGCCCAGCGACACGGAGACCACTGTCAGCCGGTTCGTCACGGCGCAGCGGGAGCCACTGGGCGAGGGCGTCTTCGCGGCCGGCGACGGCTACGCCGAGCACGCCCGGCTCTTCACGAATTACGTCAACGAGCGCTGGTCGGCGGAGACGGCGACGAAGGAACTGGCACCCCTGCCGGCTGACGTCGATGCGCTGATCGAGGAGGCGCGCCGGACCCTCGCCGGTCACCTCGATACCCTGCGCCGGGACTACCCGCCGGTCGGCGCCGTCGCCCTCACCGGCCACGCCCATATCGACCTCGGATGGCTCTGGCCGGTCGAGGAGACGCGCCGGAAGATCGTGCGGACGGGCTGGTCGGTCCTCAACCTCATGGACCGCTACCCGGACTTCACCCACAACCAGTCCTCCGGCCAGGTCTACGCCTGGCTGGAGCAGGATGACCCGGAGCTCCTCGAGGGGATCAAGGCGCGCGTGGCCGAGGGTCGCTGGGACCCGGTCGGCGGCATGTGGGTCGAGCCGGACAACCAGCTCACCGGTGGCGAGGCGATGGTCCGGCAGGCCCTCTATGGGCAGCGCGAGTTCCAGCGCCACTTCGGCCGGCACAGCACCGTCGCCTGGCTACCGGACTCGTTCGGTTTCTCCGGCGGTCTGCCGCAGATCCTGCGCGGCGCCGGGCTGGTGAACTTCTTCACCCACAAGATGACCTGGAACGAGGCGAACGAGTTCCCCTACGACCTGTTCGAGTGGGAGGGCATCGACGGGACGAGGGTCCGCGCCCACCAGTTTCGTAACGAGGACCCGGCGGCGGGGTACAACGCCGAGATCGCGCCGCGAGATCTCCGGGGCACCTGGCGCAAGTTCTCCGGGAAGCGCCAGCACGGCGAGACGCTGCTCGCCTTCGGGATGGGAGACGGTGGCGGTGGCCCCAACCGGCAGATGATCGAGGCCTACGACCGGCTCCGCTCCTACCCGGTGCTCCCGGCCCTCCGGATGACGCGGGTAGAGGGCTTCTACGACCAGCTGCCGGCGGCGGGGTTGCCCGTCTGGACCGGGGAGATGTACCTGGAACTCCACCGGGGCACGCTGACGACCCAGGGCCGGACCAAGAAGCTCAACCGCGAGTCCGAGCAGCGACTCGCCGAGGCCGAGACACTCTCCTCCCTCGCCACCCTCTTCGGCGGGGACTACCCCATCGATGAGCTAACGGCAGCGTGGAAAGTCCTGCTCCTCAACCAGTTCCACGACATCCTGCCCGGCTCGTCCATCCGCGAGGTCTACGCGGTCACCGAGCCGGAGCTGCGCGGTGTCGTCGAGACGGCGACGGCGATCTCGGCCCGGGCGCTCGGGTCGCTGGCGGGGGACGGCCCGGGCGCCACCGCCTACCGGGTCGCGAACACTGCGCTGTCGCCACGTCCCCTGTCGGTGCTGCTACCGGGTGTCAACGCTGTCACCGACACCGATGGCGAACCGATCGCCGGCCAGCCGACCGACGCCGGTCTGCTGGTCCATGCCAACGACATCCGGGTCCCTGGCCTCGGCTGGACGACACTGCTCGCGACCGAGGCGATCGACCATGAGCTGGAGCCGCTCGGGGTCCCGGTCCACGCGACGACCTCCGACGCCGGGATCGTCATCGAGAACGGCCTGCTGCGCGTCGTGATCGGCAGCGACGGGACAATCCACTCGGCGACCGACCTCGGGGCCGATCGGTCCCTGCTCGCTGACCGGGCCAACCAGATCTGGGCTTACGTCGACAAGCCGCGGGGCTGGGACGCTTGGGACGTCGCGGAGACCATCGAGCAGCAGGGCGAGGAGATCGTCGCCTCCCAACCGCCGGCGCTCGTCGAGTCGGGACCACTCCGGGCCTCGGTCCGGGTGATCCGTCGCTGGCGTAGTTCGACGATCACGCAGACGTATCGTCTCCTCGCCGATTCAATGCTGATCGAGATCGACACCGAGATCGACTGGCATGAACGGCAGGTCCTGCTCCGGGCCCGGCACCCCCTGGCTATTCACACCCACGAGGCATCGTTCGAGACCCTGTACGGCGTCGTCCGGCGGCCGACGGCGGCGAACACCACCTGGGACCTGGCCCGCTTCGAGGTCGCCGGGCACCGCTTCGCCGATCTCTCGGAGGCCGACTACGGCGTGGCCCTGCTCAACGATGGCCGCTACGGGCATAGCGTCGACCGGAACGTGCTGAGTCTCACGCTCCTCCGCAGCCCGATGGACCCGGACATGCGGGCCGACGAGGGGCACCATGCCTTTCGCTACGCGCTACTCCCCCACCGCGGCACCTACGCCACCGGTGGCGTCGTCGAGGCCGCGATCGCGTTCAACAGCCCACTGCTGGCGGCCCCAGCGGAGCCCGGCTCGACCAGTGTCCCGACAGACTGGACGCTGACCACGTCGCACGGGTTGCCCGTCGTCGTCGGGGCGCTCAAGCGAGCTGAGGACGACGAGTCGCTCGTCCTGCGTCTCCATGAACCGAATGGCTCGCGGGGGAACGCTCACCTGCAGTTCACGGTCCCATTCGTGGCCGCCGAACGGATCGACCTGCTCGAACAACCCGACCCGTCGAACCCGCCAACCCTGGACGGGGATGGCAATCTCCATGTGCCGATGCGACCGTACGAGATCGTTTCACTGCGGTTGCGGCTCCAGTCGTCGGAATCAGCCTGACGAGCTGGTAATCACTGACCCGGGGAGCCACGAGGTTGGCTACCGGGGTTGGTGTCCTCGGTGCTACCCACGATCACGGCGCCGGGATCGCGGGACGGGATGGTGCCCGGTGGGCCGGGGTCAGTCCAGGGAGCCGGCGGGGGCGGAGGCCAGGACGGTGTCTTCGCCGGTCGGCACGATGTGTTCAGGTCTGGGCCTGGCCATAATGGCGTCCAGGTCTTCGACCTGCCGCTTGAACCAGAGCGAGACATCGTCCTCCTCGACGATCCGCCGCAGCCGCTCCGCCCGCTGTCGCCGTTCGGACAGCGGCATCGTGATCGCCTCGTAGATCGCCGTCGCGGTGCCCTCGACGTCGGCGGGCGCGACCATGAGCGCCTCACCCTCCAGCTGGCTGGCCGCCCCGGCGCCCTCGCTGAGGATCAGCACACCGTTGCGCTCGTTGAGCAGCGCCCCCTCCTTGGCGACGAGGTTCATGCCGTCGATGATCGAGTTGACCATGAGGATGTCGTACCACTTCATCGCCGCCAGGGCCCGCGGGTAGTTCTCGCCCATCAGGATCTGGATCGGCTGCCAACCGGTCTCGACGTTGGCGTACTTGGCGTTGATCCGGCCGGTGATCGCGCTGACATCGTCGAGGTAATTCTGATACTCCGGGACCTCTAGCCGGCTGGGCACCGTGATCGCGACGAAGTTCACCCGGCCCTGGTACTCGGGGTGAAGTTCGAGGAAGCGGTCGAAGGCATGGAAGCCCCGCACGATGTTCTTGCTGGGCTCGGCTCGGTCGACCCGGAGGATCGTGAACTCGTTCCAGTAGTTCGGGAGGTAGCGGTCGTGGCTCCGGGCCTCCTTGCCGTAGGCCTGGCGGCGGACGGAGACGACGTCGATCGAGATCGGGTAGGCGCAGACCCGGACCGACCGCCCCTCGAACTGGACCGTCTCCGCCTGGTAGTCGACGGTGACCCCGGGCAGATAGGCCTCACACGTGTACATGAAGCTGCGTGCATTCGATGGCGTCTGGAACCCGACGATGTCGTTCCCGAGCATCCCCTTCAGGATCGCCCGGCGCATGGCGAGCGGGAGCAGCCGCCAGTAGTCGGGGTCCGGCCACGGGATATGGATGAAGTGCTGGAGGATCGCATCCGGACGGCGCTCCCGGATCAGCTGGCCGACGAGGTAGAGGTGGTAATCCTGGATCATGATGACCGGCGGGAGATCGAGCGCATCGGCCGCCGTCAGGATCTCCGTGGCGAACTGCTCATTGACGGTGACGTAGCCCTCGTTCCACGCCTGCCAGGTCTCGGCGGTGATATCCGGCGTGCGCGGGGTGTCCCACAGGTAGTGCTGGAGAAACCAGAGTAGCGGGTTGCTGATCTCGTTGTAATACCACTGGTAGGCCTGCCGGCTCGGCTCGACGAACCGCAGCCGGAATTCCGACTGCTCGCCCGACGGCAGGATGAAGGTCTGCCCCTGCTCCTCCGCCAGGCGGGCCCGGGCCCGGTCGTCCGGCCCCATCGCGGCGGCGATCCAGATCGGCTGGATCCCCCGGGCGATACCGGAGACGGCCGTTACGAGCCCGCCGCTCCCCTTGCGCGATGAGAACGTCCCGTCGGCCTGTCGGTGGAACGTAATGGGACCGCGATTCGAGGCGAGAATGAGCGGTCGGCCACCGAAGAGCTCCGCTGGAGCAGTGCCCGCCGTCCCGCTCGCCGGTCCCGGCGGTGTCGTTCGCTGGTTCACCATCACTGGTCTCCCTCGCGACCGGCGACGTACCTCTGTGTACGCTCCGGGTCGCCTGTGTCGTCGTGAGCTACCACTGATTCCCTCATGCCGTCAGTATCGCAAGGAGATGACCGGCGGGAAAGTCAGGGGGACACCCGGCGGCGCCCGGGGCGACGGAACACCTTCGGATGAAGGACGTGCAGAGACGGTTGTAGGGGTGTTGTACCATCACCGGAGCATTTCACGGGTGCGCGTTCCGGTGTAGCGTTGGTCGCTGTCCGTCGTCTCGGGACCGCCCAAGAGGCTTGCGTCAGATGGTCAACCGGCAGGATCAGTCAACGGAAAACCCGTCCAGCGAGCGCCACTGCCCGTGGTGTGGGAGCAGGGATGTCCGCCTGGTGACCCGAGGCTATACGGGACCGACCGATGAGACCGATCAGTACTTCGTCTGCAACGCCTGCCACCGTGTGACGTACGAGCTGGTCGCCAAGAACGCCCGCGAGATGCGGCTCGGCCGCTGGCGCGCGGGCGGAGTCTACCGGGAACCGACGACCCAGATCCGGTATCACATCAGCCGGGTGCTGAAGGTCGGGGTCAACGAGTTCCTGATCTACCTGCGCCCGCTCGCCGAAGAGATCGCGGAAGAGTCGGCCGCGACCTGACCGGCGACCGCCGACGTGGCGCGGTCCGCCTCAGGCACCCGCCGGAGGAGCGACGAGGCTCCCGGTGGCAGTGTCGAATCGCCAGCTCCCGGCCGCCGGTATCCGGTACCCACCGATCCAGCGCTCGGTTCCCCGGATCGTCAGCCAGTCCAGCTCGCCCCGCAGGACCGACCGTCCCGACGCCGTCAACTGGAGCCGCTGCGCGTGGAACGCCTCCATGTCCGGCTCGTCGACGCTCATCAAGTCGACCCTCGCGGTCGTCCAGGGCTGTCCGTCGGCCCGCTCGATCAGGGGCACGGGAGCCGTCGCGAACCGGTCCAGTCGGTCCCAGACCTGGGTGTCCCCGAGGAAGGGGCGGGGCTCACCGGCGTGGACCCGGTCGAAGATCGCCTGTGGCCCGATCGGCCCAGCCTCCATCGCCTCGAGGACCAGGTGCTCCGACCGGGACAACCCTGATCCGACCGCCGGATACTCCTCCAGCAGACGGCGCAGCCCATCGCTCAGCCAGGGGATGGCGGTGGTGGCGCCATCAAGGGTGAGGAGGGCGCCTGGATCGTCGGCGGTGAAGGCTGTCCAGACGGCGCGGGCCTCGGCCCAGGCGGGCCCGGGAACCGGCTGGCGCGTCGCCAGCAGCGACACCACCCGATCCGGAGCCAGCGAGCCGAACCCGTGCCGGGACGGGTTCTCCGGCAGCCGATCGACCAGCACCCAGGAGAACCGGGTGCCTTCCGGCCGCCGGACGGCCAGGCGGTCCAGTGCCTGGACGAGCTGGAGCAGGTCGTAGAGGTCGCTCTCGAACCAGAAGACCACCTCGTCCTGCCGGTTCGTACTCGCAAGGAGGCTGTCGCGGCGACCGAAGTCCTGCCGCACCGAGATGTACGGCTCCCACCCCTGGCTCGCGATGAACTGGGAGCGCTCGTGGGCAAGGTTGACGGGCGACAGCGCGGCCCGGACTGGCCCCTCGTAGAGCACGTCCCGCCACGCGACCACATCGTCCGGATCGCGCTGGTCCTTGAGTGCCGGGTCAAGGGCCGACAGGATCCCACTCGCCCGGATGGACCGGGAGATCTCGTCACCGTTCACGACGTGGAGCATAGGCAGTCCTTTCGGGGGCGGTCACCGCGACCCGGTCCACCGCAGGGCGACCGGAAACACACATCAGCACAGTATAGGTCGTGCACCACGGCGACCCCGGCGTGGGAGCACCGGCGCCATCACGGCACCGGCCCGCGATACCGGCCGAGGCGCGACAGCGCCCCGCCCTGATCGTCATCCTGGCCTGTCAAGGGCTATACTGCGGCGGTTGTGAATTGCGGCGCCTTCAGCGTTCGTTCCGGTTCGTCGACGCACCGGTGGCATGTCTGCGGCCCCGTTCCTCGTCGGGACGGCAGGCAGGCAGGCGGTTGGCGTGCCAGTTCCGGATTTCGGACTGCCTGGAGATTTCTGCCTGTGACAGTGCCCGCACCCTTCTTCGATGATCCCTCCCATGTCAGCTCGTCGTATTTCCAAACGCCTGTCACCGGGTCCGTCGCGTCGGCTCCACCTTCCGTGTCCGGGCAGACGGCCATCGAGACGGGGCACCACCCGTCGTCTCCACGCGGTCACCTGTCCGATGAGGTCGCCCGCCGGCGGACCTTCGCGATCATCTCGCACCCGGACGCGGGCAAGACGACCCTCACCGAGAAGCTCCTGCTCTACGGCGGCGCCGTGCAGATGGCGGGTTCGGTCACCGCCCGGCAGCACCAGCGGCAGACCCAGTCGGACTGGATGGACATCGAGAAGGAGCGCGGGATCTCCATCAGTTCGACGATGCTGGCGTTCCCCTACGCCGGCCGCCAGCTGAACCTGCTCGACACCCCCGGCCACCAGGACTTCTCCGAGGACACCTACCGGACACTGACCGCCGTCGACTCCGCCGTGATGGTGCTGGACGCGGCCCGCGGCATCCAGGCCCAGACGCTCAAGCTGTTCGAGGTCTGCCGGTCACGGAACACGCCGATCTTCACGTTCATCAACAAGATGGACCGGCCGGGCCGGCATCCGCTCGACCTGCTCGACGAGATCGAGCGCGTCCTCGAGCTCAAGACCTATCCCCTCAACTGGCCGATCGGCGACGGGCCGGATTTCAAGGGCGTCTACGACCGGCGCACGCAGGAGATCCACCTCTACGAGCGGACGACGCGTGGTTCCCGCCGGGCGCCCGTCCGCGTCTCGTCCCTGGATGACCCGGCCCTCGACGACCTGATCGGGGCCCAGCGAGCGGTGGCCCTTCGGGATGACCTCGAACTGCTGGACGCCGTCGGCTGCCACTTCGACCACGACGCCGTGCTGCGCGGCGAGCAGACGCCGGTCTCCTTCGGCAGCGCCCTGACGAACTTCGGCGTCCAGCTGTTCCTCGACCGCTTCGTGGATCTCGCCCCCTCACCCACCGCGGTCATGACCTCGTCGAAGGTCGTCCAGCCCGACGACCCCGGTTTCAGCGGGTTCATCTTCAAGGTCCAGGCGAACATGGACCCGCGACACCGGGACCGCATCGCCTTCCTCCGGGTGGTGTCGGGGACGTTTTCCCGCGACATGGAGGTCTGGAACCCGCGCCTGCAGAAGAAGATCCGGATGGCCCGGCCGATGCGCCTGTTCGGCAACGACCGGGAGGTGATCGACGAGGCGTACCCCGGCGACGTCGTCGGGCTGATCAACCCCGGCCAGTTCAAGATCGGTGACACCATCAGCGAGGACCCGGTCGGTACGTTCCCTCCCCTGCCCCGCTTCCAGCCCGAGCACTTCGCGCTGCTCCGGCACACGCAGGCCGACCGCTACAAGCAGTTCCTCAAGGGCCTCTCCCAGATCGAGGAGGAGGGCGGCATCCAGTTGCTCTATCCGCTCAGCGGCGGCCGGCGCGAGCCGATCCTCGCCGCCGTCGGCCAGCTCCAGTACGATGTGGTCAGGTACCGGCTCGAGGCCGAGTACAACGTCGCGACGGTCATCGAGCCACTGAACTACCAGCTCGCCCGCTGGGTCTCCGGCGACCCGGTGACCCTCGCCGCGCTTGGCGACGGCCGGGGCAGGCTGCGGGCCGAGGATCGCGACGGCCGGACCGTGCTCCTGTTCTCGTCCGAATGGGACCTGCGATACGCCGAAGAGAACTCCACCGGCGTCACGTTCTCCGCGTCACCCGGTGGCTTGACCGCGTCGACCTGATCGGGAGTCCCTCTTGACCGACCCAGCAGCGCATGAACGGCCGGGCACGAACATCACCGCCACTGGCCTCGGTGCCGTCATTCCCGCCGCCCTGATCACCGCAGTCCTGGCCGGCCAGGTGCCTCCTGCTGCCGCGGTCGTGGATGTCGATGCCACCACGCTCGGTGTCGTGGTCCCGCCTGTCGCGATCACTGATCTGCTGCGCGCCGCCCAGCCGGATCGTCCGATCGAGGTCGTCCTGGAGGCATCCGCCATCGTCGTCCGAACCGCCGGGCTCCCGGCGATCCGGATCAACATCCCGGCCGATGGGCTCCGGCTCCGCGTCGAATCGGACGGGATTCGGCTCGGTGAATGAACCCCGGCCGTCGCAGCAGTCGACGGGCGACCAGATCATCATTCGCGACCTCGATGTCGCGGTACTCCCCTCGGCGACACGGCCATCGATCCAGATCGATCACCTGCTCGTCATCGTCCCGGAACTGGCGCTGCGCAGCCTCGTCGCCTCCGCCGCCAGCCGGGCAGGCGTGAACGCCACCGGGACGCTCTCCGGCGACCTGATCAGCGTCGCGGTGAGCGTGTCGCTGCTGAGGCTGACCGCGACCTTTAGCCCCTCGGTCGCCGATGGCCGGCTGATCCTCGAGCCGCGCGGCGGCCTCCCGGGCTGGCTTCTCGGCCGGGCGGCACCGGTCGTCAGTCGCACCGCCGGGCTGACGATGAGTCCGAATGGCCGGATCACCGTTGACCCGACGGCGCTCGCACCACCCGGGGTCAGGTTCCGGCGTGGCTTCACCGGGGTGCAGATCGACCGTGGCCAGCTCCGGTTCAGCTTCGGCTGAGCCGGTCGGCCGAGCGCCGATGGTATCCGACTCGCGTTTGGGCTCCCCGCGGATCAGTACCTCAACGCGTGATCGCGAAACTCCACATCGGCCGAGTGCGCCCGGTAATAGGCCACCTCCGAGCGGCGGACGGCGAGGTAGGCGGTGAGCAAGCCGTCCCCCATCGCCGCCCGCAGGACGCTGTCCTGCTCGAGGGCATCCAGCGCTTCGCCCAGGGACGCGGGCAGGGCTGACATGCCGAACCCGGCGCGCTGACCGACGGGGATCTGCGACGGGTCGACGTCGATCGGAGGCGGCGCCTCGAGTGAACTGTCCAGACCGTCCAGCCCGGCGGCGATGATCCCGCTCAGAGCCAGGTACGGGTTGCAGGTATTGTCCACCGGCCGGACCTCGATATTCGTCGTGCCCTGCTCACGTCCCCAGTACGTCGAAGGGACACGGAGGGCCGTCTCGCGGTTATCGAATCCCCAGCCAGCGACGGCTCCGGACCAGGCGCCGGCCCGCAGGCGGCGATACGAGTTGACCGTCGGGCAGATGAGCGCAAGCAGGCCGGGCAGGTGTGCCAGGACGCCGGCGATGAACCGCCTGCCATCGTCGCTGAAGGCGCCCTCGGCCGACGGGTCGTACAGGCGGTTCTCGCCGGTCCGGGTGTCCCACAACGACAGGTGGACATGGGCGCCGGAGGCGGGTTGGTCGACGAAGGGCGACGGCGCGAAGGTCGCGGCCGCGCCATGACTGTCCGCGATCGCCCGGATGGTCTCCTTGACCAGGAGATACGTGTCCGCCGCTCGCAGGGCCGGACCGTGACGGACCGACAGTTCGTGCTGGCTGGGTCCGCTCTCCGGCTGCATGAGTTCGACCGGGATGTTCTGGCCGTCGAGCGCGAGCAACAGGTCGTCCGAGAAGCGGGCGGCGCTCTGCATGGCCTGGACGCTGTACCCCGGCGCTTGCTCGAACGGGACGATCGACGGTGCACCGTCGTC
>CADCWK010000251.1 GCA_902806375.1 uncultured Thermomicrobiales bacterium | reverse complement strand
CACCGTCGTTGACGAGCACCACGTTGCCGTCCTCATTCCCGAGGATGAGATCTATGTGGCCGGCACGATCAATACCCCCCGGCTCGATGTCCGGGGTCACATCGTCGGAGACAGGCAGCCGCTCGGCCGCCTGATCATCGAACGGCCCGTCGCCGCAGCTGACGAACAGGAAGCCCTGGCCGTTGTTGCCGATGACCATGTCCGGGTCGCCATCTACCGCAAGGACGGCGTTTGACGTCCCGCACCGCGGGAGACGATCGGTGACATCGGTGAACACCGCGTCACTGTCGTTGAGGCGATACCCGTTGACGTGGTCGTTCTCGCCGACGAACACGAGATCCGGGTCGCCACCGACGTCGAAGTCGGCAACCGCGACGTCCTCATGATCGCCGGCCGTTCTAGCCAGTCGGGTGTCACTCTCGTCTGTCAGTCGACCGGTGCCGTCGTTGATGAGGATCCGGTTGAGCGCGTACTCGCTGGTCCCGGCGAGGTCGAGATCTCCGTCCCCGTCGCGGTCGGCGGCCGAGGTAGCCATGCCGAACTTGGGTTCGTCCGGCGGACCGATCACGTGGGAGACGGTCACGTCCTCGAAGAGGCTCCCAGTTCCCGGCGTCGCGTCCTGGCCTACAGTCCCCGTGGCGCTCACTAACGGGGAGACGATCAGAACGCTCACCAGTCGCGACTGGACGGGGTCTCGGCTGCGCATTGCATTGCCCACCGGTGGCTTCCGCACGGGGCTCGCGTCACAATCGACACCTACGGGACCATCTGCTATCATGGCGCGGCGTTCGATGGGGAGGTGGCCGAGTGGTTGAAGGCGCTCGCCTGCTAAGTGAGTAAGGGGTTAACGCCCCTTCGAGGGTTCAAATCCCTCCCTCTCCGCCATCTACCGGCCCGGACGGCGACCGATCTCCCATCGGTCGCCGTCCGTCGTTAACCGCGCATCGTCGCGACTCACCGGGCGGTGGACGGCGCCGCGGACACGGGCTGCTCGGACGCACAGTACCGGCACCGGCTGGCCGCCAGCGGGATATCGCTCAGGCACTCCGGGCACTTCTTCTCCTCGGGATCGGCCGGGGTCTCTCGCTTCGACCGCTCGATCAGCGTGTTCATCGGCTTGACGATGAAGAAGAAGATGATCGCCGCCACGATGAGGAAAGAGATGATGTCGTTGATGAAGCGGCCGTAGCCGAACTCCGATTCATTGATGCTGAAGCTGAGGGCAGAGAAGTTCGGCGTCCCACCGAACATGCCGATGAACGGGGTGATGATGTTGTCGGTCAGCGAGCTGACGACCGTCCCGAACGCCGTCGCGATCAGGACCGCGACGGCCAGCGAGACCACGTTGCCGCGAAGGATGAACTCCTTGAACTCCTTGAGCAGCCCACCACTGCTCGACACACCCTGACTCAGCCCGCCTCGAACTCGCTGCTGCAAGGTTTCCTCCTCCGATATCGGTCATTGGCAGGGCAGCCCGTTCTCCCTCCCCGACAGGATATGCCCGTCCGGTGAATCCGGATACCTACGGATGTGCCAACATCCCGGGCCGGCTCTGACCGGGGTCGGACGACCGACCCCGACCCAGGGGTGCGGCCCCGGCCCCGGAAAGCGACGCCTCGACCGTCCCTGTCCCGCTGGCAATCCGCCGACGATCTGGTATACTCCGACGCGCTGAAAAGAATGTGCCCGTAGCTCAGGGGATAGAGCGCTTGGTTGCGGACCAAGAGGTCGGGGGTTCAATTCCCTCCGGGCATACCACGACAGAGACACCGGCCGGACGATGTGATCGTCCGGCCGGTGTCGTCTCTTGAGTCCCTCGCGGAGGACACCCTGGAGATGCGCGATCGCCCGTTGTTCGTCACGAGCAATCCCGGCAAGGTGCGTGAGGTGGCGGCGCTCCTCGGTCGCCCGGTCGAGCCACTGGACGTCGACCTGCCGGAGATCCAGTCACTGGACGTCGCGATCGTCGCCCGGGAGAAGGCCATCGCCGCCTATCGTCTCGCCGTTCGGCCCGTCTTCGTGGAGGACACCGGTCTGACGATCGAGGCACTCGGCGGCCTGCCCGGCGCGCTGGTCCGCTGGTTCCTGCTCACGGTTGGCCCGGCGGGCATCTGCGCCCTGCTCCCTGACGGGCAGCCCCGGAACGCCGTCGCCCGAACGGCCATTGCCCTCTGCGACGAAACCGGAGTCGAGGTGTATCTCGGCGAGACGCGAGGGACGATCACCGCGGAGCCGGTCGGCTCGGGTGGGTTCGGCTGGGACGCCATCTTCAGGCCGGACGGGTCCGACCTGACGTTCGCCCAGATGGGTCAGGACGAGCGGAACCGATACTCGATGCGCCACCGCGCGATCGAACAGGTGCGGGATCGCCTCATCGCCCGGGAGCGATGAATCCGACCGTCAGAAGTGCGCGAGCAGATCCCCGAACCGCTCGATGACGACCAGTCGCTGCCCGGCCGGAACCGGATCGAGATCCTGGTGCTCGAGGACCCACGTCTGGTCGTGCGGGACGAAGACGGCGTTCAGACCCGCAGCCAGTGCCGGGTTGATGTCCGAACGGGGCGCGTTGCCGATCATCCAGGTCGTTGTCCCCGGGCGTCCAAGCTCGGCGAGAACGGTCCGGTAGACGGCCACGTCCTTCTCCGGGACGACGAAGCACCGGCCGAACCGCTCGCTCAGACCGCTGCGGTCGATCTTGAGGCGCTGCTCCTCGGCGTGTCCCTTCGTGAGCAGGTGGAGGTCATGCCGCGTCGCGAGGTCGATCAGGGTCGACTCGACGCCCGCGATGAGCTCCATCGGCTGGTGCAGGATGCGGTCGGCGAAGCCTGTCACGGTGGCCAGTTCGGCCTCGTCGAGCTCTCGCTCCCGCAGGCGCTCGACACACGCCCGCAGGCTGCGTCCCAGGGCCGCCGCACCGTAGCCGTGCTCGGCGATGTTGGCGTGCTCGATCTCATCGACGACGGCCCGGACCTGGTCGGGGTCGAGCGTGGAATGATCGAGCCAGGTGATGAAGTCACGGATCGCCCGTTCGAAATGGACATTGTTCTCCCACAGCGTGTCATCGCCATCGAAGATCAGGGTCTGACGATGTCTGAGATGGCCCAGCACGGTCAATCCTCCGTCGCCCGTGACCGCCCCGATCCAGGGCTGGCGGGCTGAGTCCCAGTCCGGCCGTACGTCCCATCACCAACCATACCGTGCCGCGGCTACGAAGGGATGGCCGGTAATCCGACTAGGGGAGTCGGGTATCATTCGGGCCTATCCGATTCCACCAGGAGATGTCCGATGACGTCCTTCCCCCTGATCTCTCGGCGACACCTCGTCACCACCGGGATGGCCCTCGCGGGTGGTCTCGCCGGTATCGGCGCGATCCCGACCACCCGGGCGCAGGACGCCGCCACACCGGCCGCGACGCCGGCTGTGCCGTCGGGCACCCAGCCAGACGGCACCTGGCGCTTCACCGACGATCTCGGCGTCGAGATCCGGCTGCCCACGGCGCCGGTGCGGATCGTCGCCGAGCTGGCCGCGGCGGCGGCCCTCTGGGATCTCGGAGTGCGGCCCATCGGCGTCTGGGGACTGGAGCCGGGCCAGGAGCCGACCGCGAACCTCGCCGGGCGGATCGACTTCAGCGTGACCGAGGACCTCGGGCCGGGCTTCGCCGCGTTCGACGTCGAGCGCCTCGTCGCCCTCGAACCCGACCTGATCATCGCCAGCGCCTACAGCTCCTACGCCTCCCGCTACTGGCGCCTCGACCCGGACGCCGTGCCGCAGGTCCAGGCGGTCGCGCCGGTACTCGGCGTCCTCGTGACCGATGTCCCGCAGGATCAGGTCATCGAGCGGTATGTCCGCACGGCGAGCGCGCTGATCGGCGAGAGGTCTGGCACCGGGGTCGAGGCGGCCCGGGGGGCGTATCTCGAGGCGCAGGACGCCCTCCGGGCGGCGGTGGCGGCGAACCCGGACGTCGCGGTGGTACCGGTCTCCTCCTCGATCGACAGCTTCTACGTCGGCAACCAGAATGTATCGGCCGATCTCCGGCTGTTCGCGAACCTCGGAGTCAACCTGCCCGCCACGGACAACACGTCCGACACGTTCCTGCTCCTGAGCTGGGAGGAGACCAACACCTATCCGGCCGATGTCCTGCTCGTCGACCGGCGCCCCTTCGCTCTGCCGTTCGAGGACATGCTCGGGTTCGGCTCGTTCGCCAGCCTGCCGGCCGTGACCGCCAACCAGGTCGGGAACTGGAACCTCGAATACGTCGAGAGCTACCAGGGCTTCGTCCCGGTCCTGCAGGAACTGACCGCCCTGATCGGGGCCTCACGGAACGACCTGGTCTAGCCGGGTCCGGACCCCGCATACCACAGGGATCGTCGGCCCTCGGTCTCTCAGTCGTCCCCACCCACAGGCCGGACCGACCGGATTGGCGAGGCGGAATCGCATTTGGCG
>CADCWK010000250.1 GCA_902806375.1 uncultured Thermomicrobiales bacterium | reverse complement strand
TTCGGGCGGGCTCATCCGGATCGCCGCGCCGGCGGCCGGAGCCGGGTTCATCGCCCTGGCTGGCCCCGCCCCGGTGTTCTCGATCCAGGCGTTCTGCTTCGCCGGGTCGCTGCTCGCGCTTCGCCGGCTGGTCATCCCGGCCGGAGACCGCGCGGATGCCGTCACCTTCGCCCGCGGCACGATCGTCCGGACCGCCGGCCGCGAGATGCTCTCCGGCATCCGGGCCATCCGCGACATCCCGATCGTGCGTGGGGTGACGGCGTCGGAGTCACTGCACCAGATCGCCGTGGCCGCAATGACGGTGGCCGGCATCGTCTACACCGAGGAGGCGCTGGACCTCGGCGACGGAGCGGGATCGGCCTTCGCGCTGATGACGACCGCGATGGCGGCCGGCGCGGTCCTGGGTGCCTTCGTCGCCCATCGCGTCGAGCGGCGGACCGGACGCCCCCGGATGATGGCGCTGGGGTACCTCGGCCCGTTCTTCCTCATGGTCGCCTTTGTCAGCCCGCCGGTGGCGGCGATCTACGCGGCCTGGTTCTGCTTCGGCTTCCTCGACGCGCTCGCCGTGATCTCGTTCCAGGCCTACCTCGCCGAGGCCGTGCCGGAGCGGTTGCGGGGGCGGGTCTATGCGGCCTGGGGGGCGGTCATCGCGCTGGCCAGTGCGCTGGCGTACCAGGGCATCGGTCTCGTCACCCCCGTCCTCGGCGCACCGTACACCATCGCCCTCGTCGGTCTCATCGTTGGGATCGGCGGACCGTTGTCACTCTGGGTGACGGGCGCGATCCGGTCGGTCCAGTCCGGGACGACCGTTGCCGAACCCGCCGCCCGCTGAGCGTGGGTGGCCGAGGCGGAGCAGCATTACTTCCGAGCAACCAACCCGGCGAGTCCCCTCATGCTGCGGACCGAGACGGAGCTAATCGCGTCGCCCGGCAGAAATCCGGACGCCGACTGGCTCTGTGTGGGGACGGTTCCCTTACACGCGGAGCATGGGGCCAGCAATGCACATCTCTCTGTAGGGGCGGTGGTAGGAGGATAGCCTCCGCGTGAGGTGGTGACTCGTGCGTCCGACACCGGCGCGGGATCGGTAAACGGGGTCGCCCCACTGACGATCTAGGGTTTGTCCAGTTCAGACCCTGAAGAACTGTCAAAGGGGCACGCTCGTCGCTTGTTGCGGATAACCGGTGCGACGCCAGCACACTATCGCGGCCAACCAGGGACCAGCGTTCGAGTACGAGTGACTCATTGGCCATTGACCCCGCACCGTCTTGGATTTACTTTGAAGACGTTGAACATTTCGGTCTCGTACCTTACCCGTGTTGACATTTGATCCCCGGAAGCAGCCCGACCTCTGGTCCTGCTTCGCGCCACGGCTAGCACGTCCGAGTCCGTCCACCGCGTCAACCGAACATCCGTGTCCGCTTCTCGATCGTCCGGATCCGGAGTCAGGGTCGCCACCATCGTCGAGCACCCGAGATTGACGTGGGGAGCGGGAGCCACATGAGTCAGATCACGCGTCGAACGCGGTTGCTGGTCGCCTTGGGTCTCACCCTGGTCGTCATCGGCTTCTCGCCCAGGGGGGTCGTGGCCGGCAGTGCCCAGACCGTGTTCGACTGGGCGCGGGCGACTGTGGCGCGGGACGCCATCACCGTCCAGGTGTCCGTCGTCGTCGACGAGGAACGGGCGGGTTCAGCCAGCTTCAGCGGCATGGGCAGCACGGCGGACGGCATCGCGGTCGGCGTCGGAGACAGCACCATGGTCGGTCGTCCGGCTGGGACTGGGGAACAGACGGTCGTGGTGATCGACCAGAGCGGGACGGAGATTGACCGAGAACGCACGGACCGTCATGGCCGGGTGGTTCTCGACGGCCTCATCGGTGTCCCGTTCAGGGTCGCCATCGGCGGCGTCAACACGTTCTCCGAGGAGATGGTCCTGTCCGGGAGCCCACCCCTCGGCCTGTCGGTCGTCACCTATGTGTCCGAAGGGGATCGCGCAGCGTCACCGGCCGCGTCGTCCGCTTCGCCCGCTGTCCTGGCCATGACGGATCGGGGCGAGTCCGCTGCGGCACCAACGAGCGGACCAAGCCTGCCGCGCGGTCTCTGGCCCGTGTTGCTGCTGCTGGGGGGCACCACCATCCTCGTCTCGCTCGCGACCTCCTCCGCGACCCGGCTGCAGACGTCCCGTCGCTAGCCGGTTGGACGAGATCCACCCGGTCGAGGGCCACCAGATGTGACCGACCCGACGTCCTGTCCGCGGTGTCACGCGGCCATGCCAGCGGGTCGGCGCTTCTGCCTGCAGTGTGGGTACGATGTGCTCCGGGAGCGGGATTCGCGAGCAACAGTGTCAGTGCAGGAACGGATGATCGCCGAGGGACGACTCCCCGCCCAGCGGCTGGTCATGGGTGGGTCGCCCGGCCGCACCACCCGGCGCCGCGTGCTGGGGTTCGGCGCAGTAGGTGTCATCATCGGAGGCGCTGGCCTCTTCGTGCTGAGCAATGAGCCGGACGAGGATGGGGCGTCGGGTCCACAATCCAGTGATGCCCCGGGGGCAGGATCGACGGGCGGACGACACTCCGAGGTGCCAGGGGCTACACCGACTCGGGCCGAGCGTGAATGACCAGACGTACGGGGAGGCGCTGATCAAGCGGGTCCGGCCGGCATTCGTCCGGGTCGACGCGGAATGGCTGCTCGAGGAGGAGGTGATCGAGGCGATCGTCGAGACGGCCGGCGATCTCGTCCAGCTGGCCCGCGAGCTCGACCTGCAAGCCGATCTGTGTGTCTTAGTTTGGATGCCGGAGAACGCCGGGATGGGCGAGGCCGCCTACGCCAGCTTTCGACGGTACGCCTTCGCGCTCAAGGTCACAGCGGCCGCGCTCGACCTTCCACGACCCTGACTTAGCCCGCTAGAGGCCGCATCGTGTCGATCAGCCGTTGTCCCGGTGCCCTGCCACATGCGGATCGCGACCAGTTCTCCGCGCTGGAGTTGACCGGCGATCAGAAGTCGACTCCGATCGTCCACTGGTGGCGAGCATCGCATACACGACGCTATCCCGCCCCGTTTTCTACGGCCAGCGGAACGAAATAGACATCGCACCGGAGGTCCTCACCGGCCCGTAGGTCGAAGGCAAAGAGCTGGCCGCCCGCCTCGCCGTCCTGCATTGAGAGCTCCACCGTTCGGTCTTCGTCCGAGGTGCAGGCGGCGGCTGGGACGGAGAACCCGCCGGAGCCAACGACCTCGTCGGGCGCGATGGCCTGCAGCACAACCGTCCCTGGCTCCAGCCCGTCCTCACCGGTGGGTGCGACCAGCCCGTCCTCCCCCGCCACCGCCACGCCACTGTCCGGGATCCTGGAGTCGCCGACTGCGAGGGTGTAGCCAGCACCGGCGGCTGGCGTGTCGTAGCAGTCGGCGAAGAAGTCCGCTCCGGCATAGTCGGCGGGACAGACCGCTCCGTAGATGGTGACCGTCTCGGTCGCCGTCCCCGCTCCCCCGACGTTGGGCGGGGGGCCGGTCGCAGTCGCCGTCACGGTGGCCGTCTCGTCGGCGCTGTCGCGGTCGAGGCCGATGCTCGGCACGCTCGGGACGAAACCACGCAGATAAGCGATCCCGCCACCCACGCCAAGCAGCAGCACCAGTACCGCGGCGACGACGCATCCTGCCCGCTTCATGCCGCCTCTTCATCCCTGGCTCAGGAGGCGTCCTCGCCCCACGTCATCAGCAGGTTGCCGTGTATGCGTCTGGCATGCCAGTCCTGTCGGCGCCAGCCGATCTCCGTATACGTAGTGCCCCGATCTAAGTAGTTTGAGCGATGTCTGCCCCGGTCACCGAAACTTACCGTATCCAGGCTCATCCGAAACGCGAACCGGTCGCAGCTCCGTGGGCGTAGCAAAAGGAGAGTCGCGTGCAGCGATTCATCATGGCGGCGACGGTGCTGCTCACGCTGGTCCTCGGCCTCGTCATCTCGGCGCCGGTGCCGGTGTCGGCCGGGGCGGGCAACCCGAACTGCGGCGACTTCGCCTCGCAGCCGGAGGCCCAGCGCTTCTTCCAGGACAACGGTGAGTCGCCGACCAACAACGTCGCCGGGCTGGACGACGACAACGACGGCATCGCCTGCGAGACCTTCTTCGGGGGTGGCTCCATCATCGTGGACCCACCCGTCGAGGGGCCACCACCAGTCATCGACCCGGTGACGTGCGGAAACTTCGACACCCAGGCCGACGCGCAGGCCTTCCTGGACGCGGGCCAGGGCGACGCGGCCATTCTCGACCCGGACGGCGACGGCTTCGCCTGCGAGTTCCGGTTCGGCGAGGTTGTCTCCCCGCCAAGCGAGGGTGGCAGCGAACCCACCGATCCTGGCGACGGAGAGGTCGTGATCGTGGACTTCCCGATCACCGCCTACCTGTGCGACACCGATCCCGGCGACTACAACCCCAACCGCGGGGACGTGCTTGGCGGTGGGTTCGTCC
>CADCWK010000249.1 GCA_902806375.1 uncultured Thermomicrobiales bacterium | reverse complement strand
ATCGCGTGGCTCTCCTCTCGTGCCGAATTGGAGGCGTCAACTGAGGCGCCTGTCCGTGGTGCCTCGCTCCCGGCGCTGGCCGCTCGCCAGCACAGCGGTTTCCGTGCGAACCCCAGGAACAGGAAACGTCATTGGAGACGCCGAGGGTAACCCGAATGACGTCATCTCTGGCGACGGTCCGGACAACCATAGGTCAGACCGCCTAACCCTCTGTCGCGATGAGACATCAGCTAGCGCCCTGAGCAACCCCATCAAGCCGGGGGAGCATCCGGCTGCGGTGACGCGACCAGGGGAACGAATGGGGTAGCTGGTGGGGACTCCGCAGCCGGGGTGCCTGCCAGCACAGCAGCAGCAGGTCCTTGCACAGTGATCGACAGGACTTTGTCCGGGAGAACGGTTCCGTCCGTCAATTCCAGGTGCACGACGATCTCGTGAGTCCCGACCGGAAGTGGTGCCACCATCACCTGGTAGCCATCGGCTATGGCCCATCCGACGCCAGCTGACACACCGAGCACATTGTTCGGGGGTAACGAGATCGTGAACAGCGGCGAGGCGGCGCGATAGGCCGCCATATCCGGGATCGTCTGACCATCGACCGACACCGTTATTGCCGTGTACCGCTCCGCCTCGGTGGCCGCACAGGCTCGGAGGTCCGCTTCATCCAGACCGACAAATGGCTCGGACTCGACGGTGGAGCACTCAGTGCCGGCCACCGGGACGAACAGGGCCATGCCGCTCGGGACGGTACATGGCGGGAGGTTTCTTGGGACGTAGAAAACCGGCCCGGACTGCCCATAGCCACAACTCGCACCCGTGGCGTCCTGACCAGGACTGCGACCGACCGGGAAACTGAGCGTCCACTGCCAGTGTCTGGCACTCCACTCACCGGGTGTCGCGCCAAAGACCACCGTGCCGGGCGGGTAGACCACGAGCTGCTCGGGAAGAGGGGTTGCCTCCTGCGCCCGGGCGGATCCCGACAGGCCGAACAGGAGGATTGCCATCGATGCCAGCCGGACGCCACGCGAGAGTCCCATCGGTCATTCCTCCCGGACGAGGACCATCAGCGGTCCAGTAGTGGGGGCAGGTGTCACGCCTGCCCCTCGATCCAGGCGTTCACCCCCGCGGCGACTGCCTGGGCGATCCCCTCCTGACGTGTCCCGTTCGCCAGATCCTTCGCCTCGTCCATGTTGGAGAGAAAGACCGCCTCGACGAGGACGCTCGGCATCCTGGCGCGGAGCAGTCCACCATTGTCGAAGCGATCAGTCCCGGCCGACGGGATGCCGAGTGCACCCAGCGCCCCGAGCATCGTCTGACTGAACGCCAGATCCTTCTCCTTCTCGCCCCAGAAGGTCTGCGTGTAGTCAACGCCCGGATCGAACGACGCATTCATATGGATTTCGACGAACACCAGGGCTTCACACGCGTTCGCGATCGCTCCCCGCTGGGAGTTTCCCAGCTCCGTCTCGTCGTCGTCCCGGGTCAGGGCGACGCGGTAGCCATACCTCTCCTGGAGAATGGTGGCCGCGCGTTGCGCTACCTCGAGGTTCACCGACTTCTCGGACAGCCCGTAGGTGCTATTGAGCGCGCCGGGATCGCCCCCGCCATGACCGGGGTCCAGGACGACCTGTGCCGTTCCCGTCGGACACACGTCCTCTGTCTGGCTGGCAGACCGAGCGGAGCCAGGCGCGGCGAGTGTCATCACCGCCAGCAGGACCACCCCTATGACCCGCCACATAGCGAGACACTCCCTCGTGTCAGCCGGTGCGTCCGCCAATCGCAAGCCAGTCGCCCATAGGTCGGGTCGCTCCGGTCCGCTCGTATCCTTGCGTATGATACCGAAGGACCATCCAGCGGCGACCGGGGATGGTCAGCCCTCTTCACGTGCCAGGTACCCGATCGTTCGCAGCAAAGGAGCGCGACGTGGTTCGACGGGGAACGATTCACCTGTGGGTCGCCGTAAGCCTGGTGCTGCTGATTGGTTACGGCGTCGTAATGACTCCGAGCCCGCCAACAGGCGTCGTGGCCGAGATCCCGCCGGCAACCCCGATCCAGCGGCCGGCGTCCGACGACTCGCTCCTCTACGAGGCGATCTCCCCCGCGTATCGCGACGATGTCATGGTGACGACCGGTAACCGGCTGTCCCGGTACACGATTACGGCGGCCCTGCATGACGGGAGTTCGCCGGTGGGCAGTGGAGCTGGCGCCACACCGGAGGGTGAGTTTCCGTCCTCCACCAACGGTACCCCCATCGCGACCCCGCTGGCCGTGACCGGCGCCACGCCGATGGTGCCGAGCCATCCGGCGGGAACGATCACCGGGACCGAGGAGGTGCGCTTCGTCAACGACACGGGAGCGACGCTGAACGAGCTGTACTTCCGCCTCTCCCCCAATCTGCGCCAGTATGCCGGCGCCAGGATGGTCATCCATGACGTCACCGTGGACGGGATGGCGACCGCGGTGGAACCACCGCCGCTGTATGCCAATCCCGCCGCCACACCGGAGACCACGCCCGACGCCGGGAGCCGTGATCTGCTCCTGGTCCGGCTGCCGTTGCGCGAGCCCCTCCCCGCCCGCGGCGGGGCAACCGTGCGTCTGGCGTTCACCACCACCGTGCCCTTGCTCACGGAGGAGGGTCCGGGTGAGTTCGCGTTCGATCCGGACACCGGTTCGTGGGCACTCGCGCACTGGTTTCCCATCCTGGCGGGGTATGACCCGTCCTCGGGCTGGGAGATCGCGCCCCCCGCCGCCTGGGGCGATCCGACGTTCTCGAACACCGCGCTCTTCGACGTCACCCTCACCGCTCCAAACGACCTCGTCCTGGTCACCCCGGGCATCGCGATTGAAGCTGGGGCGCAGGGAGACCAGCAGGTCGGGCGATTCGTCAGCGGACCGGTCCGTGACTTCCCGGTCGTCGCCGGGGCCGACCTCGTCTCGGTCAGTCAAGACGTCAACGGTACGGTGGTCACCTCCTATTCTTATCCCGAGGACGCCGCTGGTGGGTCCCAGATACTGGAATGGGCGACGCAGGCCCTGGCTACCTTCTCGGACCTGTTCGGGCCCTACCCCTACACCAGCCTGGATGTGGTCGCCGTCCCGAACGTGCCGGGCCTCGAGTTTCCCCAGATGATCGTCATCGACGCCGCGTTCTACGCCGATCCCGTCATGGCCGGCTCACGTCCCGGCGCGATCGAGTTCCTGGTCGCGCACGAGATCGCTCACCAGTGGTGGTACGGGCTCGTCGGGAGCAACCCGTACCGCCACGCCTACATCGATGAGGGGCTGGCGGAATACAGTGCGGTCCTCTACTTCGAGGACCGCTATGGCGTGGAAGCGGCGGAAGAGCAGCTCGACGCTGGCCTTCGACTCCGGTATGCCACGATGTTGCTGACGGACGAAGACCGGGTGGTCGACCAGCCGACGGTGGACTTTCCGGACCTCGTCAGCTATTTCACGACGGTCTACCGCAAGGGGGGACTCGGCTTCTCGGCATTGCGCCAGGAGATCGGGGACGACGCGTTCTTCGCCGGTCTACGGACCTATGCTGCTTCAATGCGATTCGGGGTGGCAGGCCCCGACGACCTGCGATCCGCGTTCGAGGCCGCTTCCGGGGACGACCTCAGCGACTTCTGGCGGGTCTGGTTTGAGACGACCAGTGGACGGGTAGAGATCATCGTGCGACCCAGCGCCGGAACCCCGATGGTATCCACGCCAGAAGCCACCCCGGTGGCCATAGCAGCCCCGTTTCAATCACCGTGAGCGTTCGCTCCGGGTCAAGAACCGGAGAGCGAGGAGCCAGTGCCCCTCCGCCTGAAAAGCCGCGGTGTCGATTCGACGACCGGGAGATCCAGCGGGCGTCATGTGCCAGGTCAGAGCTGGACTTTCAGACGATCGTCGAGCCGATCGACACACCAGCCCAGTCGCCGCGTCATTACGCCAGACGTCGACCCTGTCCCCTGACCCGGACACGGGCTGGACAGGCAGTACGGTAGGCAGCTTCCCACGTCCTTGCTTATCGCGGCGGGGTCCCCTCCCGGACCAGGACGCGATTGATGCCGCTGTGTGTAAGGGTGGAAATCTCGCGTTGTATCAAGCCACCGGACGGGTCGTCGACGGTGCGTGACTGCACACACGCTGCACCTGCCAGGTTCCAGTGATCCGTGGCTGACCCGGACTATCGCGGTCGGGCGAAGGAATCAGAGGTGAGAAATGGAAACGCGGAATACCGTGTGTAGCACTCCACCCTCCTGCTGATGAATGGATGAACAAGCGAGGGTGAAAGCAGTGACCCGTCGTCTGGGCCGGCCATCCCACCGCCGATGAAGCCGGGCGCCCGGAAGACCGGATCACCGTGCCCGGCGTGCCCGGCGTGCCCGGCGTGCCCGGCGTGCCCGTCCCAGTTGCGGGAGATCTCCAGGCCGGCCAGCGTCAGGGCCGCCTCGCTGGTGTTGGCGTAATGACAGCGGATCAG
>CADCWK010000248.1 GCA_902806375.1 uncultured Thermomicrobiales bacterium | reverse complement strand
GGTCGCGCCGCCGGGGACCTGGTCCGTCCCGAACATGGCGGCCATCAGCCCCAGCGGGAGTCCAGCGCCGGCGCTGGTGCTGTCCACCGGGGCTGGGTTCACGCCGGCCTCGTCGTCCTCCCCCAGCGCGAGGACCCGCAACTGGCGGATGCCGGTGCCCAGACCGCGCATCGACGTGATCCGCACCTCCCGCGGTTCGATCACGGCGCCGTCCTCGCCGGTGAGCCGCAGGGCCGCCCGGTCCGGGCCGATCAGGTCGAGCGGGACCAGTTCGACGGTGTACCCGCTCATCAGGAGGGCGAGGAGATCCTCGACCAGTTCCACGGCGGTGTCGGGGGTAATCCAGCTGGGTGACATGGGTAGTCCTCGTCGGCGAAGATGACGGATCGGGCAGGTGTGGCGACCGAGGACTCGGCCCTCCCGGGCCGGTGCGCAGCGGGCATGCTGGGAGAGTATAGGGATGACGGCGGACGGGACGGCGGTGCGGCCGGCGACCCCCGGTGAGGTAGACGCCGCGGTCGCGGTCTGGCGGGCGGCCAATGAGGCCCGGACCGGTGGCCCGCCCGACCCGCCCGAGGTCGAGGCGATGGTCCGGGGTTGGATTGCCGCGCCCGACGCCATGCTGTTCGTCGCTGAGCGTGGTGGACGAATCATCGGGATGACGCTGGCGGTCGCCGGACGGGAAGTCAACGGGACGAGTCCGGCGGCGCCGAATGGGCGCATCATCGCGGGTCTGTGCCATGTCTCGCTGGTCTTCGTCGCCCCGGATGTCTGGGGGCAGGGGATCGGCTCCCGTCTGCTGGACGCCGTCCTCGACGAGGCGAGCCAGCAGGGGTACCTCCGTGCCCAGCTCTGGACGCATGAGACCAACGTTCGCGCCCGGCGGCTCTATGTGAGCCGCCAGTTCGCGCTGACGGGCGACCGCGCCGTCAACCCGGCTGGCGAGACGATCATGCGCTTCGAGCGGCCGCTGGAGCGAGCACATCCCGGTTCCAGACGGTGAACGGGCGCATGGCACGCCATGTCCCGACACCGACGGCACCAGGTGGTGTCCGCCGGGCGCCGGTCAACCCTCAGACGCCGTTCCAGGCGGCCTGGTCGTCGCTCCGGCGGGCGCCGGCCTCCACCCGCTGCTGCTGGTTGGCCTCCGATGCCGCGCCCGCGACCGACCCGGTCGACATCACGGCACGGCTGAGGGAGTGGGCGACGCCGCCCGGGATGCCGCTCGCGTCGGCCGGCAGCGCCACGATCACCGTCGTGTTCTGCTCGGCGCCGATCTCGGTCAGCGTCTGCAGGTAGCGCAACTGGATCGTGACCGGGTTCTGGTTGATGATGTCGGCCGCCTTGGCGAGTTGCTGGCTGGCCTGGAACTCGCCCTCGGCGTGGATGATCTTGGCCCGCTTCTCCCGCTCGGCCTCGGCCTGCCGGGCCATCGCCCGCTGCATGCTCGGCGGCAACTCCACGTCCTTGACCTCGACGACGCTGACCTTGACGCCCCACGGCTCGGTCTGCTCGTCGATGATCCGCTGGAGGTCCTGGTTGATCTTGTCCCGCTCCGAGAGCAGGTCGTCGAGTTCCCCCTGCCCGAGGACACTCCGGAGCGTCGTCTGCGAGATCTGCGACGTGGCCCGGATGAAGTCGGCGACGTTGACGACCGCCGCGTTGGGGTCGACGACGCGGAAGTAGGCGACGGCGTTGACCCGGACGGTGACGTTGTCGCGGGTGATGACCTCCTGGGCCGGGATGTCCATCGTGACCGTGCGCAGGTCGATCTTGCGCATCTGCTCGATGAACGGGATCAGGAAGATGATGCCGGGGCCGCGCGGGCCGAGCAGCCGGCCGAGCCGGAAGACGACGCCCCGCTCGTACTCCTGCACGATCTTGACGGTCGCCGACAGCACGAACAGGATGAAGGCGACCACGACGATCGCGACGATGAGGAATGGTTCCACGACAGACTCCTTCGACTGATGATTGACCACGGCGCGACGGTGAACCAAGCCAGGATCGATCACTACCGTGTGGTCAGTCCACGGCTGACTCGTGACGGACCGGCACGACGGTCCGGCGATCGGGAGCGGTCGGCCCGGGGGCGGATCGTCCGACCTCTTCGGCGGTCGCGATCCGGACCTCGAGCAACAGCCCGTCGACCTTCGTCACGATGACGGGCGTGCCCGCCGGGATGATCGGCGCCGCGGCCGTCCGGTAGAGCGTCATCGCGTGGGCTCGCCAGGTCTCGCCCGCGATGAAGACCATCCCCTCCGGCGCCAGTGGCGTCCGCGCTTCACCGATCTGGCCGACCATCGACTCCTGTCCGGAGAGGGGCCGACGTCGCAGCGCCCTGAGGGCCGAACTGGCCAGCAGCAGGAAGAACAGGACCAGGCAGACCGTCACCACCCAGATCGCGACCGGGTTGATCGAGTAGCCCGCCCCGCCGCCCTCGAACAGGACGTACGAGCCGACGACGAATGCCGACAACCCGCCGAGCGTCAGCAGCCCGAGCGACGGGACGAAGACGTCCACGATCAGCAGGGCCAGGCCCCCCGCGATCAGGATCAGCCCGGTCCAGTTCAGCGGCATCCCGCCGAGCAGGACCGCCGCCGAACCGAGCGCGAGCACCCCGGCGACACCGGGGAACGTGATGCCCGGGCTGCTGATCTCGAGGAGCAGGCCGATCGCGCCGAAGCAGAGCAGCAGGTAGGCCACCGTCGGCATGGTGACGAACAGCCAGAGCGCTTCGAGGAACGTCGGCTCCGACACCGCCGGGCTGGCACCGGTCACCGGGAACGTGGCCGTCGTCCCGGCCAGTTCGACCGGGCGCCTCTCGGAGACGGCCAGCACCGCTGCCGGGGTGTCCGCCAGCACATCGACGATCCCGGTGCCGACCGCCTGGTCCCCGGGGAACGCCGCGCCGGTCCGGACGGCCTCCGCGACCCACCCGGTCTGGGTGCCCCGCTGGCTGGCGAGGGCGGTCACCTCTTCCGTCCGGGTCACGGCCGGCATGTCGTCGTCGAACGGGTTGGCCGTGCGGGCGTAGCCATCGTCGATCGCGATCCGGCTGTCCGGCGCCATCGCCCGGACCTGCCCGGCGAGCACGAGGAGCGCACCGGGCCCGTTGACGGTGACGCCCGGCGGCACCCAGGTCACCACCGGGACGTCGCTCCGGCCGATCGCCTGACGGATGTCGTCCGTCGCCGCCAGTGTGCCGTTCGACGCCTCGATCCGGAGGATCAGGGCGGGCGCCCCGCCGTCACCCGCCCGGCCGATCGCCCCGGTGACCCGGTTGGCCACGGCCGGGGTGATCGGACGGTCGATGGTCACGACCGGCACGTCGGCCCCGCCAGTCTGGGCCGCGACCAGGTCGCCGGCCAGTGGCAGGAGTGAACCGAGCAGGAGCATCAGCCCGAACAGCAGGCGAACGGCAGCGCGGACGTGGGGTCGTCCGTGAGTTGGGCGAGATCGCGCGAAGACTGACCTGTGACGAATGATCCGGCCCACCGGCACGACTCCTTTCGCGACCGAGTCTACGGAGCAGGTGTCGCGAATTCGTCACGGCTGCCGGTGGGGGAGGGTCCAGGCGTGCGTTCCCGGCATGACGGCCCATCGCCCCGTGTGGTGGGGCGGAATGGTTCTGGCATGGCGAGGGACATGATGGTCCCCACGTCAGGGGAGCGTGGGCGTCCCGGACGACCACTGGCCGGGATACGACAAGGGGGGCGTATGGAGGGGAATGACCGGTCGGTCGACGACGGACGAGGGCGAGCCGCCGCGGCGGACGTCCGGCCGGCCCTGCGCGCCTACTTCGCCGGCATCGCCGACTGGCGCCGGCAGCGGGAGCGGGAGTACGACCGGGACGCCCGCAACCTCCGGACAGCGGCAGGGCTGGACGACCTGGCTGATTACACCGACAGCCTCCCGGCCGATGACCCGCGCCTCGAACGACTCAGCCGCCTCGGGCTCCGGGGCGAGGTCTTCGAGCCCGGTCAGCAGCTCCACTATGAGGTCGGCCGCTTCCGCTTCCATAACCCCGACGTCACGACCGATGGCTTCCTCACGACGATGGTCGAACTGGCCGAGACCGACATGCGCGAGCGGGGCGAGTTCGGCGGCCCGCAGGTCCCCGGCGACGAGCCCTGGCGGTAGGGATGGCAGGCGTTGACGGATCACCCGTTCGACGGGTGGCCCCACGGTCAGTCCATGCGGGGCTGTGCCGCTGCCCGGCACATGACGGACGAGCCCCTCTCCATCACGCATCTGCGAATGGGAGGGGCGCGTCTGCACTGGGGGTAGGACCTAGTCGTCCCTAGACCTTGACTGGCGCCGTCACCGGACGGGCTGGTGCGGCTTGAGGCACGAACCCCGGGAGCGTCGCGACGAACCGGGCGATCCGGGCCAGCGCCTCCTCGATCTGGGGGACGGAGTAGGCGTACGAGATCCGGACGTGGCCGGCGCCGCTGTCGCCGAACGCCTCGCCGG
>CADCWK010000247.1 GCA_902806375.1 uncultured Thermomicrobiales bacterium | reverse complement strand
CGACCGTGAGGACCGTGACTGGGCGACGGGTCGCGCGACGGCCGGCTTCGACGGGCGGGGTTGGCATCGGGGTTCGTCTCCAGGAAGTGGTCAGAGTCAGTCGCCGGCGAAGGCAGGCGCCAGGTGCCGGGCGTGAGCGGGTGGAACGTCGGTCCCGTCCCAAGATGTACGCCAGCGGCGTCCCGTTTCGTTCTCTGGGTGACACGATCCGTGCAGGCCGTCGCAGTCCTGGACTCGGGACGGACATTCCGATGGCGTGGCGGATACCTCGATGGCCGGGGGCAGATGACCCGGAGGCAGATGAGGGTGTGGTTACATCGCCGGCTCGGGCATTACACCGTGCCGCGTCAGTCGATAGGCGGAGGCCACTGTCGGCTCCCCAATTCGTCCGCGGGCCCGGAACCGTACCGCGTCGGCCCTCGTCAATAAAGCAAGGCATCGCTTGCTTTACGGGACCCCCGGAACTACCCTCATGCGGCGACGCGCGACCGGTTCTGCCCGCGTCCGGCGCGTATCATCCCCGGCGCACCTGGACCAGACGGCCGGTGGCGGCTTCATCGTCGAAGGGAACGTCGTCCCCATGGCCCAGCCCGGCATGCGTGCCCTGTTCAGCGGCGAGTACACGGCCCGCTCGATCGCCATCGCCGGCGGAACGGTGCTGCACGCCGTCAACGTCCTGATCGCGATCACCATCCTGCCGTCGGTCGTCAACGACATCGGCGGGCAGAACCTCTACGCCTGGAACACGACGCTCTACGTCGTCGCCTCGATCATCGGGGCCGCGCTGGCGCCACGGGTGCTGGTCCGGCTCGGCCCGCGGGTCGCCTTCCGGGTCGCGGTGGTCTGCTTCATCGTCGGCGGGCTGCTCTGCGCGCTCGCCCCGGCGATGGTCGTCCTGCTGATCGGCCGGACCGTCCAGGGGTTCGGCGGCGGCTTCCTCTCGGCCCTGATCTACGCGATCATCCGGGAGGCGTACCCGCAGCCGCTCTGGCCCCGCGCCTTCGCCCTGAGCAGCGCGATGTGGGGCATCGCCACGGTCAGCGGCCCGACGATCGGCGGCATCTTCGGTGAACTCGGCGCCTGGCGCTGGGCCTTCGGCAGCATCCTGCCGGTCGCCGTGCTGATCCTGATCCTGTTCGAGCGCATCCTGCGCGACATCCACGCGCCGGCCATGACCCTGACGCGGCTGCCCGTCCGGCAACTCGGGTTGCTGGCCAGCAGCGTGATGGCGATCTCGGCCGGCAGCATCAGCGACGACGCGCTGACCAATGCGCTCGGGATCGGCGTCGCCGTCGTCCTGCTCGTCGCGCTGGCCCGGACCGAGCGGCGGTCGGCCAACCGGCTGCTGCCGACCGGCACGTTCTCGCTGCGGACGCCGATCGGGGCGATCCTCACGACGATCGTCCTGCTGATGATCGCGATCAGCGCCGAGGTCTTCACGCCGTACTTCCTCCAGCTGCTCCATGGCCTCTCGCCGCTGGTCGCCGGCTACATGGTCGCGCTGCTGTCCGCTGGCTGGACGATCAGTTCGATCACGGTCTCCAGCTTCCAGGGCAACCGCGAGCGGATGGTCATCCTCTACGCGCCGCTGGTCATCCTGGCCGGTCTGGGGGTGATGGCGCTGTCGATGCCCGACGAGGGCGGCGGTGCCGTCCAGATCACGGTGATCGGGGTCGGGTTGTTCCTGCTCGGCCTCGGGATCGGCAGCACCTTCCCCCACCTGCTGACCCGGGCGCTGTCCTCGGCGCCGAAGCACGAGCAGGCCCTGACGGCCTCGTCGATGACGACCGTCCAGCTGGTCGCGACGGCCTTCGGGGCGGCGATCGGCGGCGTGATCACCAACCTGAACGACTACTCCAACCTCCAGGGCGGCGGCACGACGACGGCAGCCGCCTGGTACTTCGGGCTGTTCTGTCTCGCCCCGGCCCTGGCCTTCCTGACGGCCATCCTCGTCGTCCGGAAGGCGCCGGCCGCCGTCCCGGCCGCCGAACCCGCCACCAGCCCCTAGCCGACGGTGCCCCCAGTCCCACCAGGAGCGCCGCATGACCCCGGAGGTCATGGCGAAGGCGCGCCGGCTCTGGCAGGCTGACGGCGGAGGCGACCACCATGGCCATCGCGCACCACCACTCGTCCACCCAGCCCGTCGGGACACTGCTCCGGGAATGGCGTGAGCGCCGGCGGCTCAGCCAGCTCGATCTCGCGCTCCGGGCCGACAGTTCCTCCCGGCACATCAGTTATGTCGAGACCGGCCGCTCCCAGCCCAGCCGGGAGATGGTCCTGCGGCTGGCCGAGCACCTCGACGTGCCGATGCGGGAGCGCAACCGGCTGCTGCTGGCGGCCGGCTTCGCGCCGGTCTACACCGAGACGGCGCTCGACGCCCCGCCGCTGCGGGCCATCCGCGGCGCCCTCCAGCAGGTGCTGACCGGCCACGAGCCCTACCCGGCGGTCGTCGTGGACCGGCACTGGAACCTGATCGAGGCCAACCGGAGCCTGTCGGTCCTGACCGATGGGGTCGACCCGGCGCTGCTCACCCCGCCGGTCAACGTCTACCGGGCCAGCCTCCACCCGGCCGGTCTCGCGCCACGCATCGTCAACCGCGGCGAGTGGCGCGGGCACCTGCTGGCCCGGCTGCGGCGGCAGGTCGATGCCAGCGGCGATGTCACCCTGGCGCGGTTGCTGGAGGAGGTCCGCGGCTACGGGTGCGACCAGCCCGTCCCCGAGGTCGACCTGCCCGGCCCTGGCCAGTTCGTCGTCCCGCTCCGGCTCCGGGTCGGCGACGGCGAACTCGCCTTCTTCAGCACGGTCTCCACGTTCGGGACGCCCCTGGACATCACCGTCGCCGAACTCGTGATCGAGGCCTTCTACCCGGCAGACGACGCGACGGCGGCGGCACTCGCCCGGCGCCATTCCGCGCGGTAACGGGGATGAGGGCAGGACGATCCCGACCGTGGCGAGACCCTGCATATCGGGTCGGAGTGGGCCTTTCAATTGCTCGCACCGAATATTGTGTAAGGGAGACTATTCGCGTTTCTTAGCATGTGGATCATCGGTCGTTTCCGACCGCGCTGCCGAAACGGTCGGCGGCGGGCAACCTTGGTGTGCCGCGGAGCACCGCCGGAGGTGTGCTCTGGCGGGAATGGGCACGGGTCATGCACCGCCGCGACAACCGGGCTCGCCAGTGAGGGCGGGCCGAATGCAGCCGCGACTCGCCGCCGGGCAGGGTGCCCGTCTGGTGACCGCCCCACCCCCGGAGTTGCCCATGACCCGCAACCATCCCGTACTCCTGACCCTGATGATCGCCGTCCTGCTCGTCGGCGGTCTGTTCTCGGCCGCGATCGCCTCTCCGGTCCGCGCCCAGGACGCCACCCCCGCGGCCGGCGCGACGTCCGAGGAACCGACCGTCGAGGTCGTCCGCCGCGTCGCCCCGGCGGTCGTCACCGTCATCAACCTGCAGACCGTCGAGGGCCTCGGGACGGACTCGGCCTCGGGTGGGTTCGGCCCGGAGGGGCAGCTCCAGCCCGCCGGCAGCGGGACCGGGTTCATCATCAGCGAGGAGGGCTACATCGTCACCAACTGGCACGTCGTCACCGGTGGCGACGAGTTCCAGGTCAGTTTCGCCGACGGCGAGCTCCGCGACGCGACGCTGGTCGGCTCCGATGAGATCAGCGACATCGCCGTCGTTCAGGTCGAGGGTGATCTCCCGGCCGTCGTCAGCTTCGGCGACTCGTCCGCGCTGGAGCCCGGCCAGACCGTGATCGCGATCGGCTCGCCGCTCGGGGCCTTCACCAATACGGTCACCGAGGGCATCGTCAGCGCCACCGGGCGCGACTTCCCGGCGGCCCTGAGCGGCGTCCAGACCTATGACAACCTGATCCAGCACGACGCCGCGATCAACCCCGGCAACTCCGGCGGACCCCTGTTCAACCTGGACGGCGAAGTCGTCGGTGTCAACACGCTGGGCATCCCGGCCCAGAACGGTCAGCCGGTCCAGGGGCTGTTCTTCGCCATCCCGTCCAACAGTGTCGAGCAGATCACCAACCAGATCATCGAGAGCGGCAGCATCGCCTACCCGTACATGGGTGTCAGCACGGTCACGATCACTCCGGACATCGCCGCCCAGAACGGTCTGCCGGTCGAGTACGGCAGCTACGTCGGTGCGGTAGAGCCCAACGGACCGGCTGAGACCGCCGGGATCCAGGAGGGCGACATCATCCTGGGGATCAACGATCAGCAGATCGGCGAGGATCTGTCCTTCAATCAGATCCTGTTCTCGTTCCAGCCAGGTGATGTCGTCCAGGTGTCGATCCAGCGCGGCGAGGAGCAGATGAGCGTCGAGGTCACGCTCGGCGAGCGTCCGGCCAGCGAGTAAACCCGACCGACGCTCCGGCTCATCTCGGGACAGTGAACGGCCCCGGCATCGAGATGCCGGGGCCGTTCGCTGCGCCAAGGGTCCTTGTCGAGGCATCTACCGGACGGGCTGGCCTGCCGTCGCGGAGAGATACGTATGGACGGCCTTGGGT
>CADCWK010000246.1 GCA_902806375.1 uncultured Thermomicrobiales bacterium | reverse complement strand
ATCCGACATCGCCAGCGCGAGCCGATCGTTGTGCCAGCCCCGGATGGCGGGCAGCGCCGTCGGCAGCGACGGCTCCGGGGTGGTGGTCAGCATCACCCCGCCGCGCGGCTCCATCACCGTCAGGGCGACCGCGAGCTGCCCGGCGACGGCCGTCAGCGCCTGGGCCGCCTCGGCTCCGGAGTTGGCGAGGTCGCTGAGCAGGTGCTCCAGTTCCGTGCCGGACCGGTAGAGTTCACCCCGGCGCTGGGTGAGCAGGCGGTTGATCTCGTTCTCGAACTCCGGCCCGACTGAGGTCGTGACGAGTAGCGGCAGGGGGGCCGTCCCACTCGGGACACCGTCGAGGACCACGCCGCAGCACTGATGGCTGGAGAGTTCGCGGAGCAGCAGCGGGAGCGAGACGCCCGACTCCGCCAGCACCCGGCGGGGGAGCAGGACGAGCTCGCCTCCCCGGAGCGGCGGCAGCATGGGACTGCTGGCCCGCACCGTGACGGCCCAGGTCAGTTCACGCTCCAGCGAGTTGATCGGAGGGACGGCCCGTCCGCCGGGCCGCGTCGCGGCCGTCTCGGCCGGGATCGGCGGTTCCCCCTGGGCTGGCAGCCGCAGCCGGGGTACCCACGCCAGCAAGTCGGCCAGCGTGATCTCGGCAGTCATCGCGCGTCCGTCCTCTCCTGTGTCCGGCACCGGGCCGCCGATCGATGCGCGTTGCCCCGGACGCCCGGGACATCGCCGCGCGTTGCCCCGGACGCCCATGCCGTAGGAATGCTCCGCTGGTCGTCAGGCGGCCCAACGCCGAGCCGCCGATCTGACCATGCCGTTGTTAAGTCTGCGCAGTTTACGTGATCGATCCGGACCACCGGAACGGTGTCGGGGCGCTCAGGTCGATAGGTTTTGTGCGCGTTGTACAGAAAAACCCCTCGCCGTTGCGTCTGGACGCCAGCGGGTAGGCTTGGGCCAACCGGATCGTCCCCGCCGAGGAACCCACCATGTCCCGCCCAGCGAGTCTCCCTGCCATGGCGTCGCCAGCTCCCCTGTGGTGGTCCAGCCGGGTGACGATCGGCGTCGCCAGCCTGATCGGCCTGATCGGGTACCTCTGGCCGTTCCTGCTCCCGGTCGCCGGGGTCGGCGGGACCGGCACCGCGACCCAGGCGGCGCCATTCCTGCTCGCGGCGGTCACCGGGTTGTGTCTGCTCGCGATCCTCGGAGAACTCAGCGCCGGCGACGTGCGGCCCGCCCGGGTCGTGGCATTGCTCGGTGTCCTGGTCGCGGTCAACGCGACCCTGCGGCTGCTGCCGACGTTCCTCGGGGCGTCGCCGGTCTTCCTGCTGATCATCCTGGTCGGGGCCGTCTTCGGTGGCGCCATCGGCTTCCAGCTGGGGGCGCTCTCGCTGCTGATCTCGTCGCTGCTGATCGGTGGGGTCGGACCGTGGCTGCCGTACCAGATGCTGGGGGCGGGCTGGGTCGGGCTGACGGCCGGGCTGCTCCCCCGGCTCGAAGGCCATCCGCGCCGGCGCCTCGCCCTGCTGGCCGGCTTCGGTGCCGGGTGGGGGCTGCTCTACGGGGCGCTCCTGAACCTGTCGTTCTGGCCCTTCACCGCGCCCGGCGTGGAGTACGCGACCGGCCTGTCGTGGGTGCCGGGACTGTCGTTCGGCGAGACGGTCGCGACCTACGCCCGCTTCTACCTGATCACGTCGCTCCCGCACGACGCGACGCGGGCGGTGGCCAATGCCGTCCTGATCGTGGCGCTCGGTGGTCCGATCGTGCGGCTGCTGGAGCGGTACCGGTCCCGCTTCAGCTGGCAGCCGGTCGAGTTCGACGACGCGGTTCCGGCCCCGGCGGAACGGCGGCCGCTGGACGGGGTGGAAGCCGGGCGTGCGTAAGCCGCTTCAGCGCCGGGAAACGTGTCCAGCCCCGACCGGTTGGCCCGGAGGCCCGATGTCGCCCCACCGCTCGCACCCATCCCCGTTCGCCTGAGCCGGCAAGGCACATGACCTGGCTCGCCGTGCCCTTGAGGGTCCGAGTGCCGGAGCGTCCGGCCAGTTCCCGCAATCCTGCGTTCAGCCAGCAGCCCATCCGTGATACATTCGGATCGAAACCAGCAGCGCCGTTGACGCTCGTCAATATTGTCCGCAAATCCGTTCGTCCTCAGGAGTCCTGCCGATGACGCTCACCGAGTCCCGATCGCACCGCCCGATCGCCGTCCTGCTCGCCGCCGTCCTGTTGCTGGCCGGGCTGCCCGGTCTGTCGATGGGTGAGCGGGCCGCGGCCCAGGAGTGGTCGCCACCGACCACCGTCTACATCGAGCGGACCGGGCACACCCTCGACCGGCTGTTCCTCGACATGTGGCGCGAGCACGGTGATCTCCTCGGGGACCCGGTCACCGAGGAGATGGAGATCGCGACCCGGCTCAGCGACGAGGACCAGACCGTCCAGTTCTTCGAGAATGCCGCTCTGGTCTACCTCCCTGACGAGGTGCCAGGCGAGCAGGTCCGTCTGCTCCCGGTCGGCCGGACCATGTCCGTCGACGCCCGCGTCGACCACCAGGACGCGTTCGCTCCCGTCCGGGCGACGGACTGCCGGGACGACGACTGCCAGCTCGTCGTCCGGACCCGGCACACCGTCGAGGGCGAGACCCTCGCGTTCTGGGAGTCCGAGGCCGGGCAACTCCTCGGCGACCCAATCTCCCAGCCCTTCGAGGACAGCGACGCGACCGTCCAGTACTTCGAGAACGGCGCTCTCGAGATCGACCGCGACGAGGTCACCGCCCTGCCGCTGGGGGTGGCGGCCGCCGAGGCCGACGGGCACGAGACCGGGCCGATCGACCGGCCAGCCGACGTCCCGGCCTATGACCTCGCGCTGTTCGAGGCGCCCGAGATCGTCGCCGAGGAGGCACCGGTCGAGACCGCGACCGACGCCGAGATCGCCGCCGAGGTGGACGCCGCACCGGTCGGCGCCGCCGAGGAGCCCGTCGTCGAGGTCGTCGGACCCGGACCGCAGCAGGGCGGGACCAAGGAGATCGTGATCTCGATCTCGGCATCGTCGTTCTGGGCCTATGACAACGGGGAGCTGTTCCTCTCCAGTCTCGTCAGTACCGGCGTCGGCGCCATCCCGGAGACGGTTACGCCGATCGGATACTTCAGCATCCTGACCAAGGTCGACATGCAGGACATGCAGGGCGTCCTGGGAGGCGAGGACTACTTCGTCGCGGACGTCCCCTGGGTGATGTACTTCGACGACCTGGGCAACGCGCTCCACGGCGCCTACTGGCACAACAACTTCGGCACCCCGATGTCCCACGGCTGCGTCAACCTGCCGATGGATATCGCCCCGGTCCTCTACGCCTGGGCCGAGATCGGCACCCCGGTCACCGTGATCCCCTAGCGGGCGTCGCCTCCTGGCCCAGGGGACGGTCCTGATGCGAACGGAGACGGGGGGCGCCGCATGCCGGCGCCCCCCGTCTCCGTTCGGTACGATGCCACCCACGGAGAGACCGACGGGATGCACCGGGCAACGGTGCCAGCCAGGGCCCGGAGTGGGGAGCAGCGGAAGATGGACCGGTTGGCGGGACGGGTCGCCCTCGTCACGGGCGGCGGTCACGGGATCGGCCGCGCGACGGCGATCCGGCTGGCCCGCGAGGGGGCGGCGGTCGCCATCGCCGATCTGGAGGCGGACGCCGCCGGGCAGGTGGCGGACGAGATCAGCGCCTCGGGCGGACGGGCGCTGGCGCTCGCCTGCGACGTGACCGACACCGCAGCCGTCGATGCGGCCGTGGCGGCGACGGTCGCCCGGTTTGGTCAGCTCGACATCCTCGCCAATGTCGCCGGCGCCGACATCAACGAGCCGCCCTTCGCCGAGCAGACCGACGATATCTGGCACCTGATGCACGATGTCAACCTGATGAGCGTCGTGCGCTGCTCCCGCGCCGCGATCCCGCACCTCTTGGTTTCGCCGCACGGCGGGAGCGTCGTCAGCGTCAGTTCGGTCAACGGCCTGCTGGCGATCGGAAGCTACCCGTACTCGGCCTCGAAGGCGGCGCTACAGAACCTGACGATGAACCTCGCGGCTGAGTATGGACCGCGCGGCGTGCGCTTCAACGTTGTCGCGCCCGGCACCGTCCGGACGCGCGTCTGGGAGGACCGGCCCGACGACCTCGCCCAGATGCGGATGCTCTACCCGCTGGGACGGGTCGGGGAGCCGGAGGATATCGCCGCCGCGATCGCCTTCCTCGCTTCCGACGACGCGGCCTGGATCACCGGGGTGACCCTGCCGGTCGATGGCGGCCTGACCGGCAGCCGGCCGGTCGTCGTCGTGGAGCCGTAGTCCTAAGGCAGCCGGACATCGATCGTCGCGACCGTCCCGGCCACGGTGTCGATCAGCCGGAGAGCATGGTTGTTCGTATCGGCGACGTAGATCCGCGGGCCATCGACCGCGAGCCCGGACGGCTCCCAGAACGACGCCGTCGCCAGGTCGCCGTCCCGTAGGGCCGCCTCCCCGCTGCCGGCGATGGTCGTCACGGTCCGGTCGAGGGCG
>CADCWK010000245.1 GCA_902806375.1 uncultured Thermomicrobiales bacterium | reverse complement strand
CCGCACGGGCGCCGCGGGAGAGCCACACCACCCTCGTCGCCGTCGCGACCAACGCGGCCCTCTCCAAGACTCGGTGCGCGGTCGTCGCCCGGATGGCGCAGGCGGGTTTGGCGCGGGCGGTCCACCCCGCCTTCACCTCGGCGGACGGCGACGTCGTCTTCGTGCTGGCGAGCGGAGGCGAGGCGGCGAGCGACGACGCCGTCGGCGTGATAGCAGCCGAGGCGGTGGCCGACGCGATCCGGGACGCGGTGCGGCGGGCGACGTCGCGGGGCGGAGTGCCGGACATGCGGACACCGGGGGCGCGGTCGCCGGACGATCCGGCGTGGTCATCGGGCTAGGCATCGCGCGGCCGGTACTGGGGAGCGGACGAAGGAACGGGTCGGGCCGGAACCGGAGAGGAGGTTGACGGGGACGGGTCGTTGACGATGGATGCGATGTGTATTGAAGCACGTACCAGGAACAGGAGCAGGCAATGACCGGCGAAGACGGAAAGATCTTCGGGATTCCGGCGTCTCGGCGGAGCGTGCTGAAGGCGGGGGCGCTTGGCGCCGCCGGCGTGGCGTGGGGTCTTGCCCCGTTCCGATTAGCCGCGGCGGGGTCGGCGGTGCAGGGTGAGGCGGGTGGCCGGGTGGTCGTCGGCAAGCCGTACGAGATCACCGGGTTCGACCCGCACCTGGAGGCGAATCAGACCTCGTGGGAGATCCACGCGGTCGTCTACGAGAGCCTGGTCTTCCTCGACGACGCCCTCAATCCCCTGCCGGGGTTGGCCGAGGGGTGGGAGACGCCGGACGACCGGACGTACGTCTTCCGCCTCCGCCAAGGGGTGATGTTCCACAACGGCCGCGAGATGACGGCCGACGACGTCGTCTTCAGCCTGCGGCGCGTGCTGGAGCACCCGGAGACATGGTGGAATGTCAAGATGGGACCCGCCGTCCCGCCCGATCCGGCGGCAGCGTCGGCAAACGCCACGGCCGAGGCATTGGGAACCCCGGTCCCGCCGCCACCGATCGGCGTCACGTTCGAGGCGACAGGGCCGTACGAGGTGCGCGCGACCCTCGTCGAGCCGTACGCGCCCTTCCTGCAAGCGCTCTCCGCGACGACGACCTCGATCCTGCCGGGCCGGGAGGTCGAGGCTGAAGAGATCGACCTCTCGCGGGAGATGGTGGGGACCGGGCCGTTCCGGGTCGCCGAGCACATCGAGGACCAGCGCTGGGTTCTGGCCAAGCACGCCGAGTACTGGCAGGAGGGGCAGCCGCTCTTGGACGAGCTCGTCTGGCAGGTGATGCCGGACGAGCCGGCGCGGGTCGCGGCGCTGCGGACCGGCGAGATCCAGATCGCGATGTTCGATAACCCGAAGATGCTCGACCTGCTGGCGAGCGATCCGAACGTGACCACGGTGGCCCAGCCGACGACGAACTACTACGTCCTGTTCGTGAACGGGACGCAGCCGCCGTTGGACGACCAGCGGGTACGGCAGGCGATCTCGGTGGCCGTGGACCGGGAGCAGATTAAGGATCTGGCGCTCTTCGGTCGCGCAGCCGTCACCGGGCCGATCGCGGCCGCCTTCACCGAGCTGGCGGCGCCGCTTGGCGAGGTGCCGTTCTACACGCGCGACGTGGAGCGGGCGAAGGCGCTGCTGGCCGAGGCCGGACACGGCGACGGGCTGCCGCTGCAGATCCTGGTGACCCCGGAGCTGCCGGCGACGGTGACGATGGCCGAGCTGATGAAGGCGCAGCTGGCCGAGGTGGGGATCGAGCTGGAGATCGTTCAGCGCGACATCGCCACCTTCGTCAACGAGTACGCGGTCGAGGGGACGGCGCAGCTCGCCATCTCCTGGTGGGCGGGGTACAGCGACCCGTACCTGATCCTGCTGGAGGTCTCATCGACCGAGTTTGGCCCGATCATCGGCATGAGCGACCCGAAGGTGGACGAGCTGATCGCCCGCGCCGCTCGGGAGAGCGACCCGACCGCTCGGCTGGCGATCCTGCGGGAGTTGGAGAGCGCCGTGGCGACCCTGGGCAACTTCCAGCCCCTGGTGACGCGGGACAACTTCGTCGCCTACCGGAAGGACCAGGTCGGGAACGTCGCGCTCCGGGCCTCGGAAGGCTTCGGCCTACCGCTCTGGCACGTGGTCGGGTCGATGACGCGCATGGCGTAGGCATCGGCGGTCCGCGCCCCGAAGCTTCGGGGCGCGGACCGCTCCCGTTGAGATAGGCCGCCGGGCGGCAAGGGTGGGCTCGGGGATGCTTCGCTACGTCCTGACGCGGACCGCGACGGCGGCGCTCTCGATCTTGGGCGTGGCGACGATCGTCTTCGTGATGATGCGCCTGATCCCGGGCGGGATCGTCGAGGCGCTGGCTGGGCCCTCGGTCGCCCAGTCGCCGGAGCTGCTGGCGCAGCTCGAGGCGAAGTACGGGCTCGACAAGCCGGTGGTCGTCCAGTACGGGTACTGGCTGGGGAACGCGCTGCGCGGCGACCTTGGGGAGTCGCTCGGCACCCGGGCCCCGGTCGCGACGGAGATCGTCCGCCGGACCGGGATCACGATCGAGCTGACCGGGCTGGCGACGCTGGTCTCGCTCCTCGTCGGCGTCCCGGCGGGGGTGATCGCCGCCCTGCGGCGGGGGTCGGTGACGGACGTGGCGACCCGGGGGTTCACGCTGCTCGGCCTCTCGATTCCCGACTTCGTGCTCGGGACGGTCCTGATCTACGTCGTCTCGACCCGGGGACTCGGCCTGCCGGTCTCCGGCTACGTCTCCCCGAGCGAGGGGCTTCTGGCCCACTTCCGCTCGATCCTGCTGCCGACGCTCTCCCTGGCCGTGGTCACGACCGCGGTGGTGGTGCGGGTGGTGCGGTCGAGCGTGGTCGAGGTGCTCGGCGAGCCGTACGTGGTGACCGCCCGCGCCAAGGGGCTGGCGGCGGGGGTGGTGGCGCGGCGGCACGTGATGCGCTCGGCCCTGATCCCGACGGTGACGATCGTCGGGATTAACACGGGGTACCTGCTAAGCGGGGCGGTGATCATCGAGCAGCTCTTCTCGCTGCCCGGCCTCGGCCGGTACGCGCTGGAAGGGATTCTGGGGCGAGATTACCCGGTCGCCCAGGCGACCGTGATCGTCGGCGCGCTGATGTTCGTCCTGGCCAGCCTCGCCGCCGACCTCCTCTACGCCTATCTAGACCCGCGCATCAAATACTAGCGGCGGGGTATGAGGATCGGGTGGGTCGCTCGTCGATAAGAGAGCCGGGTGGGTTGTCCCAGGGGGAGACGTCGATGAGCGCGAGCGAGGGGGTACGGACGCCCGCGGAGGGCGTGACGCGGCGAAACGAGCCGGGGGGCGGTGGCGTGTCGGCCGGACCCGCGCCGGTGGCGGTCGTCGGGGTTCCCCCCCTCGCGTCGACGAGGGTGCGGCGGCGGGTTGGGGCGCTCGGGTTCGCGCGCCGCAGCCCGGTCGGGGCCGTGTCGCTCTTGGTCCTGGTGTTCGCGGTCGGCGTCGCGGTGGTCGGGCCGCTGCTGGGGACCGGCGACCCGGAGGCGATGGACCCGATCGCGGTCTTCGCCGGGCCGTCGGCGGCGTACCCAATGGGGACCGACTATCTTGGCCGGAGCGTGCTTGCCCGGCTCGTCTCCGGCCTGCGCGTCTCGCTGGCGCTGGCGGCGGCGGCGGCGCTGGCGGCGGCTGTGCTCGGCACGCTGCTCGGACTCGTCGCCGGCTACGCCGGCGGGGCGATCGACGAGGCGGTGATGCGCCTGACCGACGTCCTCTTCGCCTTCCCGACGCTGCTCCTTGCACTGCTGGTGGCGATGGTTCTGGAACCCGGCACGGAGGGCGTGCTGGTGACCATCGTCGTCGCCACGATCCCGATCTTCAGCCGCGTCGCCCGTGGTCCGACGCTGAGCGTGCGGGCGACGGAGTACGCGATCGCGGCCCGGGTCGGGGGGGCGTCGCCGGCGCGGATTCTGCTGCGGCACGTCCTGCCGAACATCTCGACGCCGCTGCTGGTCCAGCTCGCGTTCACCCTCTCCGGGGCGCTGATCGCGGAAGGGGCATTGAGCTTTCTCGGCCTCGGCGTCCAGCCACCGCGGCCATCGCTCGGCTCGTTGCTCAACGACGGCCGGACCTACATGGAGTTGGCGCCGTGGACGATGCTCGCCCCGGCGCTGACGCTGGCGTTGGCGATCCTGGCGATCAACCTGCTGGGCGACGAGCTGCAGGCGCTGACGGACCCGCGGCTGCGGCGGCGGTAGGGCCGTTAACGGGTGCGGACGGGGCGGTCGTGCGGGTGTCCCGTGTTCGTCGCGGGTCGGGGCGTCGCCCCATTGCCTTGGAGAGACGGGGCGAGTTGAGCCGTTTCCCCGGCCGTCTATGAAACGGCGCGATCGATCGTGGGCCCGCCGCAGGGTCCATTACGTGCCTTACAGAGCCGCGCGGGTGCTGTGAGCTTCGCAGGCGGTCCGTCGGCGCGTCGTGCGAGGTCTGCTCGGTCGGTGGCGGAGGAGATGCATGGGGGACCGGCTGCTCTTCGTATCGGGGAACGCCGGAAAGGTGCGGGAGGTCGA
>CADCWK010000244.1 GCA_902806375.1 uncultured Thermomicrobiales bacterium | reverse complement strand
CGGCGAGTACGGCGCCGTGATCGAACTGCGGGAGGTGCGGATCACGTCGATGCGCGGTCTGGGCACCGGCATCCGCCAGTTGCGGGTCCTCGCGCTGGGGGAGGACGACGAGGCCGGCGTGAACCCGGCCCCGGTGGACAGCACCAGCGCCGGCGCTGGACTCCCGCTGGGGCTGATGGCCGCCATGTTCGGGATGGACCAGGTTCCCGGCGGCGCGACCGACCAGGTCACCGAGACCCGGCCGGGAGGCTCGGTCCGGCCGACGAATGCGGCGGCGATGGCGGACGCGATCGCCGCTGCGATCCGCCCGGCGTCCGTGGCCGCCACTCCCGCACGGCAGAAGGACCAGTCGGACTGACCCGTATGCGGAAACCCGGAGGCGGCGGCGACACCGCCTCGCCGTTCGCCCGATCCCGGTGGTCCGCGCGGCCCCGGTCGATAGCCGGGGACACCACCGGGCGGACGCGACCTCCCCTCCAGAGGTGCCGTCAGCCGAGGTCGCGCTGACGGTACTGCGGGAGGGACCAGCCTGAGAGGATGCCGTAGGCGCGGACGCCGAAGCCGGCCAGCGTCGCCACGACCGTGCCGGTGACCGGGTCGGCGCCGAGGCGATCGAGGGCGAGGACGGTGATGCTGCCGATCACGGCGGCGGTCGCGTAGAGATCCTTGTGCAGGATCAGCGGCATGGTGTCGCTGAGCAGGTCGCGCAGGACGCCCCCGCCGACCGCCGTCAGCATCCCGAGCAGGACCGCCGAGATGGCCGGGACGTCGTAGGTCATGGCCAGCTGCGTCCCGGAGACGGCGAAGATCGCCAGACCGACGGCATCGGCCCAGACCAGGACCCCGCGCCGGGGGACATCCAGCCGTTCCAGCAGCGGGGCGCCGAAGAAGGTCACCGCCCCGGCGATGGCCGCGACGATCAGGAAGCTCGGGTCCCGGATCCACGTGACGGGACCGATCCCGAGCAGGACATCGCGCAACGTGCCGCCACCGGTGCCGGTGATCATCGCGATCACGACGAACCCGAACAGGTCCATGCCACGCCGGGCGGCCGTCAGGCCGCCGCTGACCGCGAAGACCGCCGTCCCGACGTAGCTCAGGAAGGTGATCGTCGCATCGGTGAAGGTCAGGTCCATCGGCTCGCCCGACGCAGCAGCCATTCACGCCGGGGATCAGGACCGGTCATCGCGCATCGCCCATCCGCTAGGACTTGCTGGCCAGCCAGTGCTTCTCGCGGCCGATCGTCGTCGGTTCGCCATGGCCGGAATAGACCACCACGTCATCCGGCAGGTCCTTGAGGCGGGCGAGGCTGTGATCCATCGTCGCCTGATCGGCGCCGGGGATGTCGGTCCGGCCGTGCCCGTTCGGGAAGAGCACGTCCCCGCCCAGGAACATCCGGTCGGCCGCGCTGTAGAGCGCGATGCTGTTGGGCTCGTGCCCCGGCAGGTGCATCACCGTGAACGTCGAACCGCCGAGCTGGACGAGGTCGCCATCGGCCAGGGTAGCGTCGAGGTCCGAGGGCGGGATCGCGACCGGGGCGTTGGCCGCGGGGTGGCGGAGCTTCTCCGCGACGCCGGCGAAGCCGACCAGCGGGGCGCCGGTCGCCTCGTGCAGGGCGGCCGCGTCGCCGATGTGGTCCCAGTGGCCATGGGTGATCACGATCCGCGTCAACTGGACACCGGCCCGCTGGAGGGCCGCGCTGATCGGTCCGGTCACCTCCGGTGGCGCGTCGATGATCAGCGCCTCACCGGTCGCGGGATCACTGACGAGGTAGGCATTGGTCGGGGGCGGACCGCTGGGGAACGTCTCGATCGTCAGGGGCATCGTCGTGTCCTTCCGTGAGGGCCAATCGTCCGGGACGTCGTGTCCGCCGGATGGAGCCGTCCCGCGACCTGCGGCTGGACTCCCGCCGGAGGGCGGAGGCAGGCGTCACCGTAGCACGATGAGCGCCGATGACTGGCCACCCCGCGACGAAGCCGGGTCGCGATTCGGACCGGGAATGGGACACGGCCCGGAATATGCTCGGCAGCCGGGTACGTTGAACGTGGTGCCGGAACGGAACTGGCGGTGACGCTCTCTCGGACGATGAACATCTTGTCGACAGACCAGGTAATGCACGTGACGCCACCACCCACACAACGGACCATCCTCGTCGTCGATGACGAGCGCTTCATCGTCTCCCTCCTGACGGAAATCCTCGAGGAAGAGGGCTACCTCGTGCAGGTAGCCAGCGATGGCGAGGCGGCACTCCGGGTGATCGAGGCGGTCCGGCCGGACCTGGTCGTCGCCGACATCATGATGCCTCGCCTGGACGGGCTGACCCTCGCTTCGATGCTGCGGTCGTCCAGTCACCCGATCCCGGTGATCCTGATGAGCGCCGCGGTCACCCCGCGCAGCCACGGGGTGTCATTCCTGCCGAAGCCGTTCGACATCGACGACCTGCTCGGCGTGGTGGACGAGGTGCTCGGCCCGCCTCCGGCCCGGCACGGCTAACGCTGGGGGCGTGCGGTTGGTGACTGACGCGAGTCGCTATCTGGCCACGCTGGCGACACAGGTCGCCGCGTCGTACGTCGCCGGTCCGGCTCCGCGCGCGATCCTCCTGACTGGCTCGGTGGCTGAGGGGGTGAGCGACCCGTACTCCGATCTCGACCTGATCGCTTATTACGACCGACTGCCCACGGCAGACGTCCTGGCGTCGGTCCGGTCAGGGATCGGCGCATCGGACGTCCGCGTCGCTCCAGCCGGAGCTTCGGAGGCGATGATCGTCGAGACGTACCAGATCCGTGGGGTCGAGTGCCAGATCGCGCATTCCACCGTCGACTCATGGGAGCGCGACATGGCGACGGTCCTTGATGCGTTCACCCCGGCGACGCTTGCCGAGAAGGCCATCATCGGACTGCGCGACGGCGTCGCTCTGCACGGGGACGACCTGATCGGCCAGTGGCAGGCACGAGCGGCGGCCTACCCGGACGAACTAGCCGTCGCGACCGTCGAGCACCATCTGCGGTTCTTCCCGCTCTGGCTAGCAGCGGAGCGCTGGGAGACGCGCGATGCGGGAATCTTCTATCACCAGATGCTCGTCGAGACGAGCCTGAATCTGCTCGGCGTGGCGGCCGGACTCAACCACCGGTACTTCTCGGCCTTCCAGTTCAAGCGGCTGCACCGGTTCACGGACGGGATGCGCCTCGCCCCCGAGCGGCTGGCCGACCGCCTGAACGCGTTGTTCACGCTCGGTCCGTTCGGGGCCGGGCTCGCGCTGGAGCGCCTCGTCGACGAGACGGTCACGCTGGTCGACGTACACCTGCCCGCGGTCGACACGACGCCGGCCCGAGCGCTCATCGGAGTGCGACACCGGCCGTGGAGCCCGACGGCCTGATCCCGGCCAGCGCTCCCGGTCCGCCGGACCCAATGCGTGGTCCCGGCTCCCTACCCGTCGGCCGGATCGCCCTCCTGCGCCGCCACGATCAGGTCGCGGACGGCCGCCGGCCGCATCCCCCCGATCGACTGGCCGAGCAGATCCTCGACGTCGGCCCGGTTGGACAGTCCGCGATCGCTCGCCCAGCGCCAGAATGCCTGGTGCGACACCCCGGCGTCCTCATCAGCATCAGTCTGGCTGCCGGCCGCAGGACCCGGCGCGACGACGGCAGGGGCGGCTGAGGCGCTGGTCGCCGGTGCGGCGGGTGGCGCCTGTGGCTCCCGGGCAGCGGCGTCGGCCCTGGCGGGTCGGGATTCGGACGATGCGCCAGGTCGAGCGGCGGGCGGTGCGGGCTGGCCAACGCCGGGTGGAACATCGTCGGGCGCGGCGGCGGGACGGGCGCCGAGACGCATCCCCGTCGCCGAGGCGACCGCGGCGGCCGAGGGCGACGCGCCGAGGTTGAACGGGTCCGCCGGACCCTCGTCGGCGACGGCCCGGTAGCGATCGGTCCCGACGTACGGGTCGTCGTCCTCCCGCTCGTCCGGCTCACGGTCGTCGCCAGCCCCGTCCCGCAGGTCGTAGGCATCCTGGTCGACACCGAGCAGCGTCATCGCGCGGAGCAGGGCGCGTCCCTCGGCCCGGGCGATCGCGGTGACCCCCATCCCGGTGACGCTGCCGTAGCCGGTCGCTTCGGCTCCGGACGGCAGGGTGATCGTCGCCCGGAACACCGTCAGCTCCCCGTCGAGCTGGACATGCTCCGTCCGGACCCGCATCGCCGGGAACTCGGCCCGCACGTCGTTGAGTGCCGCGATGATCGCGCCGTCCGACTCCATTGCCGCCCCTTCCCGTTGCCGGTCATCGCCTCGTCGTCATCGGTCGTGATCGCATTCCCCGCGCCGCCCGGACCGGCGCTGAACCGGGACATCCTACGACGGGCGCCGGTTTCCCGGGCAATGCCACCGGCGACCAGGATCCCTCGGTCCGGCCGGAGAGCGGCGGGACCGGGCGTCGCTGTGCCATCCTCACCGGCACGGCCCGTTTTCCGGGTCGCTGACGAGAGGACCCTTTCCCATGACCGACCATCCCACCGGCACCGGTTCCGGCCCGGTCTCCGACGCCCCCGTGACCTCCTCCCCCGATTCCCGG
>CADCWK010000243.1 GCA_902806375.1 uncultured Thermomicrobiales bacterium | reverse complement strand
GTCCGCTCGGCGATCGCGGCCGGGGAGCGGATGTTCGGCTTCCGGTACCCGTGGACCGCATCATCCATCTCGGTCGCCGATGACCTCGACTTCGTCGCCCGCGCCGGCGAGATCGCCGGTCGAGACGCTCAGGTCGCGATCCGTCTCGTGGTCGGCGGGGCCGACGACGAGGGATTCCGGGCAAGTGCGAGCGAACTGCACGCGGTACTGACGGGACGCTACGTCGACCCCACCCGGGTCGATCTCGTCACCATCGACGGGATGCCGCACGCGCTGGCCGACGAACCAGGTAACGACCCCGCGCCCCAGAACACGCACGCTGCCGCCGCCGACCGGCTAGCGGTCGACTGGTTCCGGCGGTATCTCGTCGCCAGTTGAAGGAATGACCGTCGGTAGTCGACGGCTGCGGGAATCGGGCGGACTATCGACATCCGGCCGGATTCCTGATAGCATGGCCACTTCCGGTGAGATTTCCGGAGTATCCGCGACGCGGAAGGTGACGCCATGACCGGCACCGATCCCAGGCCAGCGACCAGCAGGGGGCCAATCCCCCGCTCCCCACTCGGGCTGTCGTTCGCGCGTCGCCTCCGTACGACGCGCTGACGGCAGCCCTACGCCGACAGCGCCCACTCACGTCTCGTCCCATGATCTCCAACCCATCGTCGACAACGCACTGACCGACCGGCGGCAGACCGCCCCGGTCAGAAGATATCCCGTGATGACGGGGACCAGTACGGACAACCTGCGCACGAGCGACCCGGGGACGGTGAGAGCCCGGGACCTGCGCACGGAACCGGAACGCACCCCCGAGCGGTCGGCCGAAGAAAGTCCGCATGTGGCGCAGGCCACCGGACAAGTAGGCCCGACTGGGTGGCTCCCAGGGCAGCAACAGCCGAGAGATGCGCGACATGCCGTGGCCAGGCCGGACTCATCCGGCTCGCGGAATGTCAGTGGATCGGCCGGGATGACCATCATCCCGCCGGCCCGGATGGCACGGGGTTCGGCCCCGTCGCGCAAGGAGGGTGGTACCGCGGGAGCTCACGCCTCTCGTCCCTTCGGTCAGGTCCCGGTAGCTCACGACAGCTCCGGACCCGACCCCCAGCGTCTGCGATTCGCTCGCGACCGAAGGGAGTACCCCGTGGATCTCGCCGCCCTGACCGACCAGTCCCCGTACATCGCCGAGACCGAGACGACCCAGCCAGCCAGGGGGCAGGCCGCGTCCGCCCTGCATGCCGTCGCGCCCGCCCGGCCGGGCTACGACGCGCTGCTCGGCCCGGCCACCGACCGGATCATCTCGCTCGGCGGGATGACCGCGCCCGCCCTGGGCACGTTCACCGTCAGTTCCCGACTCCGCAACCGGAACATGCTCTCCGAGGTCGACCTGACGCCGGACGAGATCCACGAGGTGCTGGAGACGGCCGACCGCCTCAAGGACATGCTCCACAGCGGCCAGCCGCACAACTACCTGGCGGGCAAGACGCTGGCGATGTTCTTCGAGCACCCCAGCACCCGGACCCGGATCTCGCTCCAGGCCGGTATGGCCCAGCTCGGGGGCCAGGGGATCGTCCTCAACCAGGGCGACCTCCAGATCTCGCGCGGTGAGACCATCGGCGACACCGCCCAGATCTTCAGCCGCTACGTCGACGGCATCGCCGCCCGCGTCGCCAGCCACGACACCCTGCTGGCGCTGGCCGAGCACGCGACGGTCCCGGTCTACAACGCCCTGTCCGACAAGTACCACCCGATGCAGTCGCTGAGCGACATGCTGTCCCTCAAGGAGCAGTTCGGGTTGCTGGCCGGTCTCAAGCTGGTCTACGTCGGCGACGGCGCCAACAACATGGCGGCGTCTCTCCTACTGGCCGGTGCCGCCCTCGGCGTCCACGTCGTCGTCGCGACGCCGGCGGCCTACCAGCCCGACCCGGACGTCGTGACGCGGGCGAAGTGGCTGGCCGGCAGCGCGGGCTGCACCGTCGACGTGACCACGGACCCGTGGGCCGCCGTCAAGGACGCCGACGCGATCTACACCGACGTCCACGTCAGCCTCAACCAGCAGGACGGCGCGACGCGGGCGGTGACGCTCGCGCCCTACAAGGTGACCGATGAGCTGATGGCGGCGGCGAAACCGTCCGCAGTCTTCATGCACTGCCTGCCCATGCACCGGGGGGTGGAAGTGGACGCCTCGGTCGCGGACGGCCCGCAGTCGATCATCTTCGAGCAGGCCGAGAACCGGCTCCATCTCCAGAAGGCGGTCCTGTTGCAGACGATGTGCTAGGCCCACCCTTCCCGGCGTGGTCCGGCCGGATCAGGACCGACCGTCTTCGATGAGCAGCAGGTGCCATCCGGCACCGACCAGGAGTCTCCCGATGAGTGCAACGGCCTCAATGATCGAATGTCCCGAGTGTGGCGCCTCGTTCGAGGCCAGCGGCCTGGAGGCCGGCGAGATCATCGTCTGCCCCGAGTGCGGGGTCGAACTCGAGATCCTGACCGTCAACCCGGTCACCGTGGGCCTTGCCCCGGAAGAGGGCGAGGACTGGGGCGAGTAGTCCCGGCCACCCGGCGAACGACGGCGCAAGATCGCGCCGCTATCGGCAATTCAGACAGACCGGCGGCAACGTCATCACGAGGAGAACGAGACGTGACAACGGGAGTGGGGCTGCTGTGCAGCCGGGTTCGAGTGGAAGAGAAGGGCATCCTCGCCGCGCTGACGGGCGCCGGCGTGCCAGGCTGCACCATCCCACCGGACCAGCCACTCCCAGCCACGGGGGGGGCCGCCGGCGGAGCGCTCCCCGGCGTGGTGATCGACCGCTACGCCAACCGGACAGCCGCTCACGTCCTGCTGAGCCTGATGGCCGCTCGCGGCCAGGCGACCATCGACGCCGGGATCGCCGCCCGGAGCAACCGGGTCGAGACGATGCTCGCCATCCAGGCGGCGGGCCTTCCCCGACCCGAGATGCAGGTCGTGATCGGCGAGGAGGCGGCGCTGGCCGTCGTCGGCGCCTCCCCGACACCGATGACCCTGCTGCCACTGACGATGGGTGCGGCCGGCGTCACGCTCTGGGATGCCGATACGGCGGAGGCCGTCCTCGAGCACCGGAGTGTGCTGGGCGGGGCCACGGAGAACGTCTTCGTCCTCCAGCAGGGCGCACCACTGCCCGGCGAACGGGTCACCCTGACCGTCGTCGATGGCGCGGTCGCGGGCGTCCAGTCCACCGGCGACCTGTCGGTCTGGCCCGAGGCGATGGCCCTCGCCGTCCAGGCGGCCCGCGCGCTCCGGGCCAGCCTGGTCGGCGTCGAGCTGGCGCACACCACGGTCGGCTGGGTGGTCTGGGACGTCGTCCCGGTGCCGGACTTCCGCGCGGCCGTACCGGTCGGCAGCACGACGGTCGCGGCGGCGATCGCGGATCTCGCCACCCGCCGGCTCTGCCAGCAGTCCCCGCGGGTGGTGGCTTTCGATCTCGCCATGGCCAACCGCGTACCGGCTGGAGGCGTGGTCGATGGATTCGCCGCGAGCGTCTAGGACCGTCGTCGCCGATCCACACTTTGCCCCCGTCGATCCCGACCAAGCCGACATCGATCTCCTCCACGGCCTGGTCGGGATCGAGAGCCTGTCCGGCAGTGAGGGCGACGCGGTCACCTACCTGGTCGAGGAGATGGCCCGGCGCGGCTTCGACGCCCACGTCGACCCGGCCGGCAGCGCGGTCGGCCGGGTCGGCTCCGGCGACCGGCACGTCGTCCTGCTCGGCCACATCGACACCGTGCCGGGCCGGATCCCGGTCCGGATCGCGGACGGCACCCTCCACGGGCGCGGCACCGTCGACGCCAAGGGGCCGCTGGCAACGTTCGTCGCGGCGGCGGCGCGGGCAGCTGAGCGACTGTCGGTCCGGGTCACGGTCGTCGGTGCGGTCGGCGAGGAGTCGATGGGGTCGCCCGGCGCCCACCAGGTCGCCACCTGGCCGGCCCCGGACCTCTGCGTCATCGGCGAGCCGTCGGGCTGGGATGCCATCTGCCTCGGCTACCGGGGCAGCATGACGGTCCACTACCGGCTCACCCAGGATGGTCGCCACTCGGCCGGGCCTGGCGTGAGTGCCGCGGAGCTGGCGATCGCGTTCTGGGGTGACCTCACGGCGGAGATCGACCGGCGGAACGCCGGCGCGACGGGAGCATTCACCCGGATCACACCGTCCATCCGGTCGTTCAACACGACGACGGACGGCCTGGCCGAGGTGGCCTCGCTGACGCTCGGGTTCCGCCTGCCTCCCGGCACCGATATCGACGACCTCGTCGCGGCGGTCCGGCGCCTGGCCACGGGCGCCAATGTGACTGTCGACGGGTCTCAGCCCGGCTACCGGACCGACAGGCGCTCGCCGCTGTCGGCACCGTTCCTCCGGGCGATCCGGGCCGAGGGCGGCACGCCCCGGTTCAACGTCAAGCTCGGGACCTCAGACATGAACGTCGTCGGCCCCGTCTGGGGCTGCCCGATCGTCGCCTACGGGCCGGGTGACGCGGCGCTGGACCACACCCCGGACGAGCACATCGTCCTTGACGAATACCTTCGCAGCGTCCGCGTGCTG
>CADCWK010000242.1 GCA_902806375.1 uncultured Thermomicrobiales bacterium | reverse complement strand
TCTGTCCCGGCGTCAGGTCTAGCCCCGGTGCCCGCTTCGCCGCCCAGGTGCCGGGAACGTAGGTGCACCAGAGCACCACGATCACCGGGACGATCCCGTGGCGCAACGCGGTCTCTGACATTGCCCGCGCCCGCACGAACCAGGCGTCGTCCGGCCGGTCCAGGTCCCACGACCCGTCGTCCCGGAGGACGAACGGCGCCGGGTCGTCAGGCGAGATCGACTGGTCGTGAGCGACCGGGAGCATGCTGATCGCGACGGCGTTGAAACCCTGCCGGTGGCGAAGCCGCAGGTAGCCGTCCCACTCCGTCGGCGTTACCCGGCCAAACGCTGCCCAGCAGGTATCGGTCAGCAGGAAGGTGGGCCGGTCGTTGAGCAGCAGGCGGCTGCCGTCCGGCGCGACCGTGAACGTCATCGTGTCACCCATGCCTCATCCCTCCGCGACCGTCGCTCCGGTCAGCCGGGCGACGAGATCGGCCAGGCCGTGTGGGAAAATCGTGTCGGTCGTGGTCCGCAGTTCGGCCAGCGTCCACCAGTGGTGCTCGCGGAAGACCTCCCACTCGGCGGCCTCGATGCCGTCCCACGAGACCGCCGTCGCGCGGGTGTGCCCGATCAGATACGTCTCCTGGAACAGGATCGGCTCGCCGTCGATCTCCATGACCTTCTGGCGCTGGAGCACGGTCCGGCCCAGCGCGACCGCGGTCAGCCCCGTCTCCTCTCGCACTTCCCGCAACGCCGCCGTGCGGAGATCCTCTCCCCGCTCGATCCCGCCCCCGACCAGTGCCCAGCACCGCTCGGGCCGCACCGCACCTGGTTCGGCCGGATCCACGACCCGGTCGTCTTCGAACCGGTAGAGCAGCACCCGGTCGAGCGGATCGAGCAGCACCACCCGCACCGTCGGTCGTACCCGCATCGTTGCCCTCCCCTGGCCTGCAATCCCACCTCGCTGCGCACAGTATCCCGGACGATCAGTCAGACCGGGGGCGATCGATCAGCGTCGTCTCCCCGTCAAGCCCGGTCGTTCCCGCGCCGGAGCGGTGGCGCAGCGTCCAGGCCCAGACCGCGAGCGGGACCGTCCCCAGGAACGAGACGACGAGCGGCAGGCCGGGATTGAGCTGGTAGAGCCCACCGGCGGCCAGCGGGGCAGCGATGTCGCCGACGCCGGCGCCAGTCTCGCTCAGTCCGAAGACCCGGCCGCGATCCCGCACCGGCGTGACCTCGGCCACCGCCGCCGACAGGAACGACCAGACCGGGTTCAGTAGCGCCCGCAGCATGAACGCGACGACCAGCACGAGCACCGGGCCGTCGACCTGCAGCAGCGCCAGCCCGACGGCACCCGCAACGAGGCTGGCCGCTATCCCGACGAAGGGGTTCCGGAGGGCTGACACCCTGTTGATCACGAGACTGGCGACCAGCCCGGCCGCCGCGCCCACCGACCCGAGCGTCCCGATCAGCGACAGCGAGATGTCCCGCTCGTCCGTCAGGAAGTTGGCGAGGAGGACGAAGCCGATGAACGGGACCAGCGGCACGAGCAGGTGGAGCAGGACGACGACCCGGATGGCTGGTCGGCGCAGCATCGCGGCGACCGGCTCGCTCTCACCGGGAGCGGCCGCGACGACCGGTTCTGGGGCCTCGTCATGGGCGTCCGTCCCGATCGGGGATGCGGCGATGCCGTCCGCCGCACGTATCCGGCCCACCAGGCCGACGATCAGCACGGACACCGTGAAGAGGGCGCTGGCGGCGACGAAGACCGCGGGAAACCCGAGGCGGTCCGCCGTCAGACCGCCCAGCAGCGGCCCGAGCAGCAGCGCCGCCTGCGGGGCGACGGTGTAGACGTAGGTAAACGACCGGGTCTGCTGCCCCGCCGCCGACGCCGACGCCAGCCAGACCGAGAGGGCGGGAATCCCCAGCCCGGAGAGCTCGATCAGGACCGCCGCGACCAGCGCCTGCCACCACGCGTCGCTGACGAGCAGGACCAGCATCCCCGCGACTGGCAGCGCCATCGAGACCGCCACGATCGGCAGCGGCCGGACCCGCCCGGCCAGGACCCCCGCCGGGTAGGAGAGCAGCGTCCGTCCGATCACCGCGGCGCCGACGACCAGCCCGACCTGGGCCGGTTCGGCCCCGAGCCGCTGGACGAAGACGGTCCAGACGGTGGCGAAGAGGGTGAAGCCGACGTTCCAGAGCAGATAGGCCCAGAACAGCCCGGCGATGGGGCGGCCGAGTCCGAGATCCGGCCGGATCAGCAGCCGCGTCCGGGGGGTTCCGTCGTGAGTCATGGGTGATCGTCCCTTCGCGTATCGACATCGACATCCGGTTGGGATGAGCGGTCGATGACGGTGGACGATCGCCACGGACAGCACGCGAAGGCGAGTCCGACCCGGCGAGACCGACGAGACCAGCGAGATCGGGATGGGAGCCTGGTCCGGTCATGAGCCGGCCACAACGAGTCACCTCCCCCACGGCGCGGGCCGCGAGACGAGTCACCGCGTATGGAGATCGAGTATCTCTGCGGGACGCCTCAGCGGCCCGTACGACGCTAAACCACTTCGGGCACCTCCGGTGGACGTCCCGGCAGGATACGTACTGTCCGGCGCCGTTCCGGCAGGGACAGTGCGGGGGCAGACACGACATCGCTCCGTCCCGACAGGCACGGACACCGGCTATCCTGCCACGACACCGGACGGTTCGTGCCAGTCCCAAGGAGACAGCACCCGTGGCGAAAATCACCATCATTGGCGCCGGCGGTTACGTGTTCCCGCTCCGCCTCGTCGGCGACATCCTCAGCCTGCCCGCTCTCCAGTCGTCGACCATCACGCTGATGGATATCGACGCCGGGCGCCTGGAGGGCACGGCCTCGGCAGCCCGCGACCTCGTCGCCCACTACGGCTTCCCCGCCACCATCGAGGCGACGACCGACCGCCGGGCGGCCCTCGACGGCGCCGGCTACGTCATCGTCACGTTCCAGGTCGGCGGGCTCGAGGCCTACGCCCATGACGTCCAGATCCCGCGGCGGTACGGGCTGGACCAGACCGTCGGCGACACCCTCGGCCCCGGTGGCGTCTTCCGCTTCCTGCGCAGCGCCCCGGCCCTGACGGACATCGCCAGCGACATGGCCGAGGTCTGCCCGGACGCGCTCCTGATCAACTACGCCAACCCGATGGCGATGAACTGCTGGTTCCTCTCCAGCCTCGGGGTGAAGACGGTCGGCCTCTGCCACAGCGTCCAGGGCACGTCCCACATGCTGGCCCGGCAGCTCGGCGTCCCGGACGACGAGATCACCTTCCGGGTGGCCGGGATCAACCACCAGGCCTGGTTCACCGAGTTCCGCCGCGGCGACGAGGACCTGCTCCCCCGGCTGCGGGAGACCATGACCCGGCGCCACCTCGGCCGGGCGGCGGGCGGCACCCTGGCCGCCGACGACGGCGACCACAGCGGCATGCGGGATGACAACGTCTACGAGGGCGGCTCGGAGCGCGTCCGGACCGAGATCATGGACGCCTTCGGCTTCTTCCACACCGAGAGCAGCCACCACGCCAGCGAGTACCTGCCCTACTTCCGCAAGGACGCCGACCGGGTCGAGGATTTCATCCCGCAGCGGTGGGACTACTTCGAGGTCTGCTCGGCCAAGGCGACCGGCGATCCCAACGGCGACCTGCTCGCCAGGCTGAAGGAAGACCTGAGGCCATCGGTGGAGTACGGTGCCCGGATCGTCCACGCCATGGAGACCGGCTCCCCGACCGTCATCTACGGCAACGTCCCCAACCACGGCCTCATCGCCAACCTGCCCCCCGGCTGCTGCGTCGAGGTCGCCTGCCTCGTCGACCGCAACGGCATCCAGCCCGTCGCCTACGGCGCCCTGCCGCCCCAGTGCGCCGCCGTCAACCGGACCAACGTCAACGTCCAGGAGCTGGCGGTGCTGGCGGCCCAGACGGGCGACCGGGAGCACGTCTACCACGCCGTGATGCTGGACCCGCTGACGGGGGCGCTGCTGACGCTGGAACAGATCCGGTCGCTGGTCGACGAGTTGTTCGCGGCAGAGGAGCAGTGGCTGCCCCAGTTCGCACCGGAGGCTGCTGGGTACGGGGTCGCGGACCGGACCGCAGTTGCCGCCGGTTGATCCTGGGATTATCGAACAGGCTTCCTGGAGGCACGGCGGACCATGTCGACGGAGCAGCGGAACGACTTCGGCTTCGCGGTCGCCGTGCAACTGATCCGCTTCGGCATCCTGTACGCCGGGGTCGAACTGCTGCCGCTGCTCGGGTTCACCCCGTGGTGGACGTCGTTCACCGTCAACGTCCTCTGCTGCGTCTACGCCGCCGTGCTGATGTCCGTGCTCAGGCTCTGGCAGTCGAGCGGGATGCTGACCGGCTGGCGGTCGTGGCGGGCGGCGCTGCTGCTGGTGCCACTGGTCGTCGAGGCGCTGGCGTGGGGACTGCCGGACGGCATCGTCCCGTTGGATCCCGGCTACGGCTGGTGGGCGCTCACCCTGCTCCTGGTCGGCTTCAACGAGGAACTCGTCAGCCGCGGCGTCGTCCTTAGCCGGCTCGCGCGCAGCTTTACGGTCGCCGCCGCAGTCACGAA
>CADCWK010000241.1 GCA_902806375.1 uncultured Thermomicrobiales bacterium | reverse complement strand
GTCGTGGTTCAGCGGACCGGCGGCCCGACAAACCACCGGTGGGCGGCGCTGCCCGCCGGCGGTGGGCAATCTGGCGTGGGCGCCCGCAGCCAGCGAACGACGAAGGCCCGCTCATCACCCCCTGGCCGTCCCCGGAGGGAGGGGTGAGGGATGGTGAGCGGGCCGGGACGAGCGGTTCGGGCTACTGCGCCGGGGCGATCCCTTCGCAGCTGATCACCTCGCCGACCATGCCGGGGCCCATGGCCAGGGCGACCGTGCCGGCGTAGACCGTGCCGTCCTCGGCGAAGGCGAGGCCGTGCGGGACCATCAGGCCCGGAACGACCGGCTCGGCCGTGCCGTCCTCGCCGATCCGGATGACCGAGCCGGGGGCGAAGTTGGCGAAGTCATCCGACAGCTGGACCGCGTAGAGCGACCCGTCCGGGCCGTACTCGATCGAGACGACCGCCGAGAGACCGTTGGCGACCGGGGTGATCGTGCCATCCTCGTCGACCGTCACGATCGACGGGGCGTCGGCCGGCCAACCCTCGCTCAGGAACGAGACGACCAACTGGCCGTCGGCGTTGAAGGTGAGGTCGGTCGGCACGACCTGCCGCGGGCCACCCGCCTCGCCCGCATCGGCTGCCGGGGTGGCGGCGCTCTCGTCGCCCATCAGGACATCGAGGGTCGGGAAGGCGACGAACAGCTCGAACTCACCCGACTCCGGGTCGACGGAGTAGACGGTGTTGCCGCCGGCGTCCGCGACGTAGAGCATGCCGTCCGGCCCGGCCGCGATCGCGTACATGTTCGGGTTGACGTCCTGGCCGTCCGGGTTGTTGTCGATCTCGTACTGGCCGAGGTCGGCGATCTCGGTCGCCTCGCCGGTGGCCGGGTCGATCCGGTAGACGACGTTCTCGCCGTCGATCTGGTCCCCGACGGTGCTGTAGCCGGCGCCGCCGACGACCATGTAGAGGGAGCCGTCGAGTTCGGTGATGCCGCCCGGACCGATGCCGTCGCTGTAGGAGGCGAAGCCGTCGGCGAGGACCGACTGCGTGCCGTCCGGCGCGATCGCGGTGACCTGGCCGGTATAGCCGCGGGTGGAGGGCGGCCTCGCGCCTTCCTCGCCCTCGGCGGGTGTGGCTTCCTCGCCCGCTGGCGTCGCTGCGTCCTCGCCCGCTGGCGTCGCGGCGGCCGCGTCACCTTCCGGCGTCGCGACTTCGGCCGCGCCTGTCTCGGGCTGGGTCAGCGGCATGTCGCCGCCGGTGCCGGTCTCGGTGATGTAGAGCGTGCCGTCCTCGGCCAGCAGGATGTTGCGCGGACCGAAGAGATCGGTCGCGATCACCGCGCAGCCCTCGGGCAGCGGTGGCGGGCCGTCCTGTGCCGACACCTGGCTGGCGAAGCCGCCGGCCAGGCCGAGCAGCAGGGTCGCGGTGATCGCCGGCCGGGCGATGTGCCGCATGAGCGTCCAGTCCGTTCGTGCCATCCTGGTCTTCCCTCTCCGTTCCTCTGCTCCCGGCGACCCCGTGGCCCCGGGCGATCGTGTCGACGCGGCCGTCCGCTGTGCCGTCCGGCCCTCGTTCGATCCCGGGACGGGCTGCCGTCGCCGGGCCGCGGGATCACCGGCGACGACATGGCGACGGACCGCGCGGCCGTCTCAACGGGAAGGACGCCGCGGCGCATGGGATGGTTCCCTGCCATCAGCGGTCGACCGGCGTAGGTCCGGGGAGAAACGGGTTGGGTGTCAGGGGCGGCAGGGGTAGACCGGGGGGTGAGGCCTAGGGAAGGGCGTCGAGGGGCGGTGACCGGCGCGACCCCACGAGCGCCCCTGGTCAGGGCCGGTCATTGGGCGGCGCTGGCCGGACCGACCGGCTCCCGGCGAAACCTAACGGGGTGGTGGCGCGTAGATGAAGGTGGATGTCAGTCGTTCGCCGCGCCATCCGGCCGGCGGTCCGCTCCGGCGGCAGGTCTCCCGGGCCTCCGGGATGACGCCCGGTCTGGCGGGCCACAGGGGGAGCCGCTCGGCGGTTGGCGGCGATTGCGTATACTCTGAGCCCCGAGTCACACCCCGCTCCGGCCGCGTCGTGCCCAGGCACAGACCCAACGGGTCGCCGGATCGGCCGGTTCGCCTGGCCGTCACGCAGCCCGTCCAGGTTCTGGATCACCGGAGAGCACACGACCGTATGGAACCACGACCGCCCGCCCGTCGCGACGCCACCTCGTTCTCCCCGCCAGCCGCCGCGCCGAACGGGCACGGACCGGCAGCGGACAGCGGCCACCAGCAGCCGACCGCCCAGTTCGACCCGTACACCGCCCCCGAAGCCGACCCCGGCTATGACGCCCAGCCCGGGTACCCGGGCCAGCCGGGTCAGATCCCGCAGCCCGGGTATGGCCCGCCACCGGGCTACGGCCCAACGGCCGGGTATCCTGGGGACAGTTCCTCCCGGCTCGGCCCACTCGCCGACGAACCGGTCTTCTATCCCAACCCCGGCCTGCCGCCCAACCGCCCGGCCTACCAGCCGGCGGGTCGCTACGACGCCCGGAGCGAGTACGCCCTTCACCCGGTCGGTCGTGTCCCGCCCGACCACCAGCCGCTGAACCTGCGCCCGGCGCCGCCGCCCGTCCCGCCGGTGATGGCCCCCCCGGATCGCAGCAACCTGATCAAAGGGATCCTCGCCGGGGTGATCGGTCTCGTCGCCGTGGCGGCGCTGGTCTTCGCCTTCCTCACCTTCGCCAACGGCGGCTTCGGCGACGACGACGCGCCCCCACCAACGGCAGCCGCCCAGGTCGCCGGGCAGCCCTCCGGGGCGGCCGGTGTCGCGGGCGCCGCCTCACCCTCCGTCGCCCCGTCCGCCGCGCCGAGTGCGCCGGCGGTCAGTGGCACCGGCGTCACCCCGCCAGCCCAGAGCGCGGCACCGGGTGCCGCCAGCGATGGCGCCGTGACGTCCGCAGCGCCAGGGGCCAGCGCCGAGCCGTCCGGCGGCGCCGACGAGCCTGAGTCCAGCGATGCGGGCGGCGGCATCCCGGCCAGTGACGAGGAGGACGCGGAATCCAGCCCGGAGCCGTCCGGCACCGCGGACGAGGAGGCCGGAGCGACCGGTACCGGCGACATCGCCGCCTTCCTGCCGGCCGCCGACACTCTCCCGGCCGGCTTCGACGCGCCGACCGACGAGGGCGATCGGACCCTGACCGAGGTCGCCGGGACGTTCGTCGGTGAGGGCGAGGACGCTACCCAGGCCCAGGCCGATCTCGAGGAGTGGGGCTGGACCGACAACCAGTACGTCGCCTACGACGCCGCTCCCCAGCCGCCCGACGAGGAGATCAACCGCTACGCCGTCAGCGTCCACGCGTTCGAGACCGAGGACGGTGCCTCCGACGCGCTGCCCGCCTTCGTGGACGCCTTCGGGGTCCCGCCGGTCGATCTGCCGGCCGCCCAGCAGGTCGGGGATGAGATCGTCGCGATCCAGACGACGAGTGACGCCGGCAACCTGGTCGTGCTCTATGTCCGCTCGGGCGCCTTCATCCTGAAGATCGACGCCGCCTCCGTCGCCGGCGACCCGCTCCCGGCCGCCCTGGAGCTTGCCGGGCAACTCGTCGGCTGATCCCGCGTGATCCTGAACGGGAACCGACACGAGACCGCCCCGGAAGGACAATCCTTCCGGGGCGGTCTCTCGTCACCGTCTTCACGCGCGACGCTGCGCGTCAGATAGTATGGGCGGATCAGCTGATGCCTCAAAGAACGAACAGGTCCGTATGGCGTTCTCGCTCATCGGAGGTTCTCATGCGCCGACTCATGACGGTTCTGGTCCTGATCGTTCTCGGTGTCCCCGCCCTGCCGGTTTCCGGGCAGGCTCAGGCCTCGGCCGATCGGACGGCCGCGGCGACTGTGGCGGTCGAACTCTCCGCCCTGGAAGCGTCGAATGACTTCAATGCCTTGTACGATCGCATTCACCCCGATGCCCATGCCGTCATTCCCCGGGCTGCCGCCATTGGCTGGTTCCAGAACGAGTTCGCCCCACGGGGACCCGGCGTTTCCACCGTCACCGGCGTCCGGTTCATCGAGTGGACATGGGCGGTAACGGGACAGACGTATCCATACACCGCTGAGGTCTCATTCGAGCAGCCGTTCGCGGACGGGTCGATCGTCCAGGATGTCGTGCGCCTGGTGCAGGATGGCAAGGGGGAATGGCGCTGGTTCTTCGGGCGGAGCCGGGAGTTCGTGGACGAGCAGATTGCGCTCTATGCCCCTCGTGTGCCGGTCCAGACGGCGACGATGTCCATTGTCGATGTAGCGATCACGGCCTTGGATGATTTCTGGGCCGTCTCGTTTGGAGCGGCTGGTCAGCGGTATTCGAACCCAGAAGTCGTCGCGGCGACCTCCTATGTCACATCACCCTGTGGCGCCTTCGACGCGTCTACAGGACCCGCAGCCTATTGTCCTTCGAACGCGACGGTCTACTACTCTCCCGACTGGTTTGCCTACTTCGATGCCTCGATAGGGGATTTCGCCTGGGTGACGGTCATCGCGCACGAATGGGGACACCATGTCCAGGCGCTCGAAGGCATCGTTCCGGGTTCGGACAATAGCCATGAGTTGCAGGCCGACTGCCTGGCCGGCGCCTACTTC
>CADCWK010000240.1 GCA_902806375.1 uncultured Thermomicrobiales bacterium | reverse complement strand
CCAGGAGCGGTCGTCGGGGAACCGCAGCAGGTTGAACAGTCCTCCGAGGTTGCCGACCGCGACCATCAGGACCGTACCCATCAGGCCGGCAGCCACGGTCGCCACGCGCCCAACGTTGAACCGGCGGGCGATGTCGCGCCCAAGCGTCGCAGCGACGCCAAACGCCCCGGCGGCGAGGAACGCCATCACGGTCGGCTGGGCGAGGTTGAAGGCGATCTCGGCCGGGATGCCGGTCAGCTTGATCAGGAACGCCACCAGGTACAGCCCGTAGTAGTAGTAGTTGAGGTACCCGCCACTGAACCATGGGTCGTAGGGGGGGAACTCCGGACTGCGCAGGGTCGCGTTGAGATGGGCGAACTCCATCGGCTTCTCGCCGCCCCAGAAGGTCTCCCATGAGTCGGGGTTGTAGAACCGGAGGATGAGGAAGAAGGTGAAGGTCGACCAGAAGACGATCTCGCCGATCCCGGCGATCCGACGCTGTTCGGCCGAAACCGCGAAGATGCGCCGGCCCGACGCCCACCGGGTCCGGAGGGACCAGCCCACCGCGGCGACGGCCAGGACCGCGAGCACGCACCAGGCGGCCCGGAACAGGAACAGGCCGGTACTCGCTCCCATCCAGACGATGAACGCGGCGGCAAGCGTGACGAGCAGGCGCGCGAACACCCAGCCGCCGTCGGCCAGGTTACCGAGCAGGAGCCGGGCGAGCGGCAGGCCGGCGAGCTGCAGCGCGACCAGCAGCAGTACCCAGACCGCGAGGGCGACGGCCGAGTGGTCGGTCAGCGAGGCGCTCCAGCGGGCATCGGCGACGACCGGGAGCTCACCGCTGGGTTGGTCGAGCAGCAGATCGTTCGCGGGCGGCGCGCGGGTCGGTGAGGTGGGCTGGAGACGCTGGCCAGCCAGGAGGTCGTTGAAGGCATCCTGCGCGATCAGGCCGGTCTTCTCGTAGATCAGCACCCGGGGGTGGTCGTAGTTGATCCACGTCTCGTCCGCGGTATCGTCGTTGATCGCGACCCCGGCGAACTCCGGCCGGGAGGTGAACTCCGCCACCAGGGAGTACCCGAGCCGCCCGGACTCGAGGGCATCGAAGAAGGCGACCTGGACCGGATACCGCCACGGCAGACGCGTGACGGACGCCGTGATGCGATTGGACGAGATGACATAATAGTCAGCCTGCTGGAGCTGGGCATAGAGGGCGGTCGCGGCCTCTTCGGAGCCGGAGAGGCTGATCTCCTGGCCCAGGCCGGACCATGCGGAGGCCAGGTCATTCGCCGCCGGATCGACCAGGGCGTCGACCAGCAGGGAGGTCGCGAAGCGGAGATTGAAGCTCGTGTCGCTCAGGCCGGCGGCGGTGGTGGTCAACCGGAGCTGGAGGTCGTCGCGCTGTGACGCATCGAGCGTCGTCAGCGCCGGTAGTGCGAGCCCGAGCTGTCGGTCCGCTTCCGCGAAGTCACTGGAGCGGATCGCCACCGCGGCCGGCCGCGCGGCGGGGACCGTCTCGAGCACGTCGGCAACGGCGAGGAGGTCACCGTAGACCGGGCGGTCGGCATAGGAGTCCAGAGTGAGCCACTGGTACTGGTAGTTCTCCGCGGTCAGGACGGGGCCGAGATCGAGTGGGACGCCACGGTCCCAGACTTCCGTCGTGATCGCGCTGCCGGGCGGGACGTGCTCGTAGATCCACCGGGTCGCCGAGATCCGGGTGTTGTCGCTGGCGTAGACCGACGAGGTCGCCGCGACCCAGACGACCAGTCCAGCCAGGGCCGCCGCCGAGGCCGCCAGCGCGACGGGACGCTGGAAGCGGGGCAGGCGAATCCGGACGATCTGGCTCAGCAGGTAGCCGCCGGCGATGGCGAGAGCCGGGACCATCGGCGCGACGTACCGGAGGAACTTGGTCTGCGGCAGGAGCAGCGTCGCCAGGAAGATGAGGATCCAGCCAAGCGTCATCATCTCGGCCGCGCCCCGGCGGCGCAGGGCACGCCAGGCCAGCGCGCCGATCCCAAGCAGGCCGAGCGCACCCCCGACGGGCCCCATGCCCCAGCGGAGCAACTGCTCCGCCTGGTAGAGGATGGGCGTCGTACCGACGTAGACACGGGTGTAGGGGACGTCGAAGGTGCCACGCTGGATCCCGGTCTGTTCACGGAGGTCGGCCAGATAGGAAGACGGATCGAGCACCGCATATGGTTCGCCGATCGCGAAGACCGCGAGCGTGGCGACCCCGGCCAGGACCAGCCGCTCCGCCGCGGAACCGGCGACGAAGGCCGCCGGTTGTCCGGACCGTGACCGCAGCCACGCGTCGTACAGGACCGCCAGCACGACGAGCGCGACCGTCGCCGCACCGGTCGGCTTCGTGGCGATGGTGAAGCCGGCCGCGAGCCCGGCCAGGACGAACAGTCGCCGGTCACCACGTCGCGCGGCGCGGACGGCGCAGAGCAGGGTCAGCGCCGCGCCGAACGTGAGCCAGCTATCCGTCGTGTAGAAGTGGGCCAACTGGATCACGAAGGGCGTGAAGGCGTAGATGGCGCTGGCGGCGAGCCCGGCGATCGGCCCACCGACCATCCGGGCCACCGCGAACACGAGCAGGACGACGAGCGTATCGAGGACCATGTTGATGGCGCGACCGACCTTGAAGAGCTGGTCGAGCGCGTGCCAGTCGCGTTCGGCGCCGCCGGGGATGAGGCCCGACAGGACCGGTATCCCGGCCAGGCGGTTGAGCCCCTCGGCGACGAGGTCGGTGGCGTAGAGGGGCAGCGTCCCGTAGGCGAAGCTCCGGTGCTCCCCGTTCTCGCCATCCGAGCGCGGGTTGAGCGTGCTGACGGCCGGGTCGGCGAGACTGGACCAGTCCGGCGGGAACGGCAGCTGGACCCGGTCGACGGTCACCTCGGTGACGTGATACTCATCGGGATGGAGCAGTTGCCCGTCGTCCCAGTTCAGCCCGATCAGCCGCACCGCGAGCGCGGCCAGGACGATGCCGAACAGCGCGAGCCGCAGCGGGTCGCCGGATAGGACGATGCGTTGTCGTCGGGGACTGGGGTGGGCTGTCACGGGCGGCATTCTACCCGTCGTTCCGGACACGGTCGAGACGAACCGGCTGATAGGAGGCAATGCGTGGGCGACCCGCGACCAGAGGGACCGATCCGGATCGTCTACTTCGGGACGCCGGAGTTCGCCGTGCCGGCGCTCCGGGCGCTGCACGCGGACCCGAGGTTTGAGGTGGTACTGGTCGTGACGCAGCCCGATCGCCCTGCTGGCCGGGGCCGGAAGCTGTTCGGGTCATCCGTGAAACAGAGTGCCGTCCTGCTGGGCCTCGACGTGTACCAGCCTGAGCGCCTGCGAACGGAAGAGCAACGCCAACCGCTCGTCGAGTGCGGTGCTGACGTCTTCGTCGTCGCGGCTTACGGCGTCATCTTCGGGCCGAGGACGCTGGCGATCCCGCCGCACGGCTGCCTCAACCTGCACGCGTCGATCCTGCCGGCCTATCGCGGGGCGAGCCCGATCAGCGCATCGATCGCCGCGGGTGAGACGGTGACCGGGGTGACGCTCATGAAGATGGAGGCGGGACTGGACACGGGACCGATGCTCGGCGTGGGCCGGCTGAGCATCGAACCGCGCGACACGACGGGCAGCCTGACCGAGCGTCTGGCCGTCGTCGCGGCCGATCTGGCGACTGACCTGATTCCCGGCTGGGTCGGTGGGAGCGTCCCGGCGACGCCCCAGCCAGCAGGCGCGACGCTGACCCGGCCGCTGACCAAGGCCGACGGCTGGCTGGACTGGCGCCGCCCGGCAAAGGATCTCGAGGCCCATGTACGCGCGATGTGGCCATGGCCACGGGCCTGGACCACCGTGGACGGCCCGGACGGGTCGGTGCGCACCATCCAGGTGCATGCCGCCTCGGTCATTGACGAGCCGATCCAAGCGCATCCGGCGCCGGGCCAGATTGCCGGACTGCCGGGGTCGCTGGTCGTCGCGACCGCCGCCGGGCTGCTTCGCCTCGAGACAGTGCAGGAACCAGGGGGCCGGCCGGTGGACGGTGCGACGATCCGTTCCACGGGCAGACTGTCGACCGGAGCGGCCCTCGGCGAGCGCGGAGCACCGGAAGCGCAACGGCCGATGGTCACGCCTGTCAGCGGGGAGATCCGGGTCGATTGACAGCAGCGCACGAGCGTCAATGAGGCGGTGGTCGCCCGCATGGGGAGCCCGACCGGTCGGTGCGGCCCGGCCCTGGTCGCCCCTTGGTGCGCTCACGGCCCGGCGGTTGAACGAGTGGTCACCCTGTGTGCCAATCGTGCCGGGTAAGCTGGTCGTCGTAAGAGGTCCATGGATCCGTGGCACGTCGACCCCGGGGATGTTCCAAGGAACACCGGGAGACGGCGGGTCCCGAACGATCGACGTGTCGGTATCGATCCGCGCAATCGCTGACGCGCCTGGCAGGAGCGTCGCTTCCGGCATCGGCGACGTCGTCCATCGGAGTACTGGAGCCGCTGCGACCGCTGCCAACGCCGGGCGGCATCCGCTCCTCGCGTGCCGACGTCAGTGCCGGTCGAGCGTCTCGCCTTGGCCCGGGGGCCCGAGTGATCGGCCCGTCGGCAGGGCCGCGATGACCGTCCTCAGGCCCCG
>CADCWK010000239.1 GCA_902806375.1 uncultured Thermomicrobiales bacterium | reverse complement strand
AGCGTGGAGTCAATCGTTAGGACGACGTCATTGCCTGCCCGGGTCCGATGCAGGACGTCGTCCCGGAGTTCGAGCAGCGGGTTGTCCGTCTCCTCGCCGGTCAGTTCGGCGTCGAACGCCTGCTCGATCCCGGCGACGCCGAACTGGAGCGGCGAGTAATACCCCAGCACGCTGGCCGCGGCCGGCTGCGGGTAGGTCCGGCCCCAGCCCTCATCGATCGCCTCGGTCCCGGCCAGCAGCTCGCCGTCGGACGACCGGATCTGCCCGCGGCGGATGTCCAGGCCCAGGTTGACCCGGCGCGGGTTGGAGATCGGTTCGCCCTCCGGGCTGACCGCGACGCGCTCGGCGTTTGCCTCGCCGCGGACGACCTGCAAGCGGAGCAACTGGACGCTGAGGGCGACGAAGCTGGCCGTGATCGTCGCGGCGGTCCGGATGACGGTCCGGCGCTCGGCCGGGACCGTCGCGGGGATTGGCACCCAGAGGGCGACCAGCAGGAGGACCCACGCCAAACCGAGCACGGCGAGCCAGCGGGCGTCGGTGAGATCCGACCCGAAGACCAGCGCCCCGGTGATCAGGCCGGCCGACAGGAGCAGGGCGAACAGCCGGATGGATCGTGGCATGGGCGTCCTTGGCCTCGTGGCGAGATGGGTCGGCCCTCAGGTCCGCGGGCGGCGGTTCGACCGGTTCGAGATATTGAGCAGCAGCCCGATGAGGACGAAGTTCGTCAGCAGCGAGCTGCCGCCATACGAGACGAAGGGGAGCGTAATCCCGGTCAGCGGGATCAGCCGGACGACCCCGCCCAGGATGATCAGCGTCTGGACGCCGATCGTCGCGCCGATGCCGATGGCGACCAGCCGGTCGAAGGTGTCGTCGGCGTTCAGCGCGATGATGAAAGCGCGCAGGACGAGAAACAGGTAGAGCGCGACGATGGCGAGCGTGCCGAGCAGGCCGAGCTCCTCGCCGTAGGCGGCGAAGACGTAGTCGGTGTGGACCTGGCTGACGAACCAGGGCTGGCCGAGCCCGAGCCCGGTCCCGAACAGCCCGCCACTCGATATCGCGTAGTCGGATTGCACCTGCTGGTACCCGCCGCCGTATGGATCGACGAACGGGTCCAGCCAGTTCTGGACCCGGATCGCGATCCGGCCGAAGAACTGGTAGAGGACGACACAGGCGACGGCGAACGATGCCAGCCCGACGATGACGTACCAGCCCCGGCCAGTCGCGGCGTAGAGCATGACCAGGAAGATGCTGAAGAACAGCAGGCCGGACCCGAGGTCGTTGAGGACGATCACCGTCGCGATCGACGCACCCCACATCAGCCCCAGCGGCAACAGCCACGGGAGGGGCGGGAGGGTGACCGCGCCGATTTGCCAGCCGCCGGTCAGCAGGTCGCGCTTCTCGTCGAGGTAGCCGGCCAGGAAGACGATCAGCGTGACCTTGACGATCTCCGATGGCTGGATCTGGATCGGGCCGAGGTAGAGCCAGAGCCGGGCACCTCCGACCTCGACACCGAAGACGAACGTCACCGCGAGCAGCGCGAGACTCAAGACCAGCGCGGTGTACTTGTAGCGCCGGAGCAGCGGCAGGAGCGGCGGGAACAGCGCGAGGGCGACCATGAAGACCAGCCCGGCCGTCATGTAGATGATCTGGCGCGAGGCGAGGCCCGCGAGGTTGTCGTCCAGCGCCGCGAGATCGGGCTGCAGCCGCTGGATGACGAGCAGGCCTAGTCCGGCGAGCGTCGCGACGATCGGGAGGATGAGCTGGTCGGCCCGGAAGCGGAACAGGCTGAAGGCGAGGCTGATGCCCGCGATCATCCCCGCGTAGACCAGGCTCACCCAGAGATCGCCCCACGACCAGAGCAGGTCGCTGCGCGGGGCGAGGTAGATCGTCAGCAGGCCGACGATCGTCATCAGTGCCGGGGCGACGAGGAGCTGGAACTCCGTCAGCCGGCCGGACGGTCGATAGCCCAGGCGACCCCGTGGTCTCGTCCCGTCCGGCTGAACACTCGCGGTCATCGGTCTCGTCCGTCGCTGGAGCGGATGCCGGTCGCTGCTCCGGTCAACCCGCGGAGGGGGCACCGAGGTAGCGGGCGCCGATCACGCCGAGCCGCTCGATGTCGTCGGGGCGCATGGCGTCCCGTTGCGTGTTGATCGCGCTACCCAGACCGTTGGCGACCAGGTCATCGGGCACTGGCAGCCCGTTGGCGACGATCCGCGCTATGGTCGCTTTCGCGTTTTCGATATTCGCCCGGAGGTTGCCCTCGACCACGGCGATGCTGACCTCGGCCTCGGTGTCGTGCCAGACGTCGTAGTCGGTGATCATCGCCAGGGTGACGTAGGCGATCTCCGCCTCACGCGCCAGCCGGGCCTCCGGCATCGCGGTCATGCCGATGATGCTGGCGCCCCAGGAACGGTAGAGCAGCGACTCGGCGCGAGTGGAGAACTGCGGCCCCTCGATGCAGACGTAGGTGCCACCGTCGTGGACCGCCGGCGCGACGCCACCGGCGGCATGGAGGACCGCCGCCCGGAAGTGGCGCTCGAACGGATCGGCGATCCCGATGTGGGCGACGATCCCGCGGTCGAAGAACGTCCGGTCCCGGTGGATGGTCCGGTCGATCAGTTGATCCGGGACGCAGAGGCTGCGGGGGGCGATGTCCTCGCGGAGGCTGCCGACCGCACTGACGCTCAGCAGATGCGTCACGCCGAACTGTTTGAAGGCGTAGATGTTCGCCCGGTAGGGCAGCGTCGTCGGTGAGAGCCGGTGACCCCGACCATGACGGGAGATGAAGACGATCGGCACGTCGCCGATGCGTCCGGTGACGATGACGTCGCTCGGTTCCCCGAACGGCGTGGAGACGTGATGCTCCTCCCGGTGGGTCAGGTCCGGCAGATCGTAGAGCCCACTGCCACCGATGATCCCCAGGGTCTGGGCCGAGTCCGCCACGTCTTCACCCCGTCTCGTCGACCGCGCGTCTGGCCCGGGTGGCGCGACCGGTGGTCCGCGAACCCTGTCGGCTGTCCTTCGGTCGCAATGGTACCTGACCGGCGAGAGGGGACCGGGCTCGCGCAAAACGTGTTACCATTCGCGGTCGGATTCGTCTCACCATCGGTCCACCGGTTGGCATGTGGATGCGATAGAAAGGATGCCAAACATGGTCCTCCAGACCGGCCAGAAGGCAGACATCATCTCGGACTACGCGATCCACGAGGGGGACACCGGGTCTCCCGAGGTCCAGATCGCGATCCTGACCGAGCGGATCAACGGCCTGACGGCCCACCTCCGCGAGCACCGGCACGACCATCACTCCCGGCGCGGGCTCCTGAAGCTGGTCGGGCGCCGCCGTCGCCTGCTGGCCTATCTGAGCGACAAGGACATCGACCGCTACCGGACGGTGATCCAGCGCCTCGGCCTCCGTCGGTAACGATGCGACGCGGCGGATGCATGGGCGCGGCGACGATTGCACGGCTTCCCGGAGGCGCCCAGTGGCGGCCGGAGGCGTCTGTCGTCTGGTCTCGCGGCGTCTCGACATCGTGAACGGAAAGACCCGGAGCGAACCGCTCCGGGTCTTTCCGTTGCGCCGGACCCGGCCGGCGGTGCCGAAGTTGCTTGGATGCGTTGAGTAGGACCCGGCGGAGCCGGAGGGGCGCCGATCGCAGGGCACTGAGGAATTGGGGCAACGCGGAGAGACATCGCCGCGTTGCCCCAGTCCCTCAGCAGTCCCCGATGCGACGGGCCGCCAGAGGCAATCGACCACGGCTTGCAGGCGGGCACGGAAGCCCATCAGAAGGACAGAAACATCCATGGCTCAAGACCATCGACCCACTGTGACACGTCTCGAACTGGACCTTGCCGATCGGACCCTCTCGTTCGAGGCCGGGCTGCTCGCCGAGCAGGCCCACGGGTCCGTCATGGTCCGCTACGGCGACACCATGGTCCTCGGCGCCGTCACCGGTGACCGCGAGGCCAAGCCCGGCGCGGACTTCTTCCCACTGTCCGTGGACTACGAAGAGAAGATGTACGCCGCCGGCAAGATCCCGGGCGGCTTCATCAAGCGCGAGGGCCGTCCGACCGATATCGCGACCCTCGCCGCCCGCCTGACCGACCGCCCGCTCCGGCCCCTGTTCCCCAAGGGGTACCGGGCCGAGGTGCAGGTCATCAACACGGTGATGTCCTCCGACCAGGAGAACAACCCGGACATCCTCTCCATCATCGCCGCCTCGGCCGCCCTGACGATCTCGCCGATTCCCTTCGAGGGACCGGTCGGTGCCGTCCGGGTCGCCCTGATCGACAACGAGCTGGTCATCAACCCGCTGATCTCCGAGATGCCCGACAGCCAGATGGACATCGTGGTGGCAGGGACCGCCGACGCGATCATGATGATCGAGGGCGAGGCCGACCAGGTCCCGGAGGAGACGCTTCTCGCTGCCTTCGACGCCGCCCATGACGAGATCCGTCGCATCTGCGAACTGCAGATCCAGCTCCGTGAGCAGGTCGGCAAGGAGAAGTGGGACGTCAGCGTTCCGCAGTCCGACCCGGCGCTGAAGGAACGCATCCAGTCGCTGATCGGCGACCAGATGCGGCAGGCGGTCCGGAACCCGGACAAGGTCGTCCGGCTGGAAGGCACCAATCATCTGAAGACGAGTCTGCTCCAGCAGCT
>CADCWK010000238.1 GCA_902806375.1 uncultured Thermomicrobiales bacterium | reverse complement strand
GGGATCTCACCGGACGACGCGGCCACGCAGGTCGTCGCCGTGCTGCCCCTCGACCTCCAGCCGACCTGGGCATACACCGTCAACGGCACGACCGTGGCTTCGGTGGTCTACCGGTATGAGCGCTACGAGAGCGTCGCACTGGACGAGGCGACCGGTGGTCGGTACGCGGTCCTGGTCGGCTACCAGGAGCAGACGGTCGTCCCCTCGGACGGGAGCGCGGCCCAGGAACTCGTGCTCCGGGCCACCGTCACGCTGGTGACCGCGGCCGGATCACGCGGCGGCACCGGCGAGCCGGGTGGGCTCGGCATGGACCTGTCCGACTTCGAGGCCTCCTACGGCCCCGGTTCCGGCACCCAGAGCGGCTACCTCTTCGAGGACCAGGCCCAGTTCGGCGGGGATATCCTCGTCGGCATCTCCGCGGAATCCATCGTCAACTCGCTGCGGTTCATGTACGACGACACCACCCAGTACGGCGGCGTCGGCATCGAGGACGCCGCGACGGACCTGACCGGCGCCCTCCCGGCCGACGCGGTGCGCGTCGGGCTGTTCTTCCTGCCTCCCACCCCGGGCGGTCCGATCGGCCTGACCGTCGAGCACTGGCAGAGCGACACCCTTGCCGCCGCGCTCGATAGCTCGGGTACGGCGCTGACCGTGACGTGGCAGCAGGACGTCGCCGGGGCGACGGTCGTGTCCCGGATCGACGTGGTCACCGAATCCGGGCAGTAGCGAGGGGGCACGGGAGACGACGCGCTGCCCGGCGGCGGCCGGGCAGCGGTGTGCGCCCCGGTCGCGTCGCCGGTGCACGTCCAGCGGGATCACTGCCCCCCGGATCGTCGCGCCGTCAGGCCGAGGAAGGCGGCCAGCCCACACAGGCTGAGTCCGGCCATGACGAGGCTGAGGGGCACGGCGGTGTCCTCGCCGGCGACCCCGACGAGCGGCGCGACCAGGGCGCCGACGGCGAAGCTCGTCACCCCGAGCAGGGCCGACGCGCTGCCGGCCAGTCGGGGGTATCCGTTCATCGCCAGCGCGGTCACGTTGGGGTTGATGAGCCCGTTGGAGACGGCGACGAGCAGCAGCCCCGCGACGAAGCCCGTCGCGCCGAGATCCAGCGCGTTGACCATGAGCAGGATGGTCAGCGCCCCCGCCAGGTTGGCGCCGACCCCAACCGCCAGCATCCGCCGCATCGGCACGCGGCTGATCAGCCGGGCGTTGACCTGGCTCATGCCGATGTACCCGACCGCGATCAGGCCGAACAGGACGGCGTAGCGCTGCTCGGAGACGCCGTAGCGGTTCTGGAGGATGAACGACGACCCGGCGATGTAGGCGAACATCGTCCCCATCGACATCCCGATCATGAGGGCGTAGCCGACGAAGACGCGGTCACGCAGGAGCGTCCGGAACGCGCCGAGGATCGGGCCGACCCCCGCCCGGTTCCGGTGCTCGGGCCGGCTAGTCTCGGGCAGGAACCGCCAGGCGACCATGAGCAGCACGAGGCCGATGGCGACGAGGGCGCCGAAGATGCCCCGCCAGTCCGTCACGAGCAGGATGCCGCCGCCCAGCGTCGGCGCCAGGATCGGACCGGCCCCGATGACGAGCATCAGCAGCGAGAAGAACTGGGCAGCCTGCACCCCACTGAACAGGTCCCGGACGACGGCTCGCGGGATGACCATCCCGGCCGAGCCGAACAGCCCCTGGAGGAACCGGCAGGCGACGAGCGTCTCGACATCGGGGGCGACAACGCACAGGGCAGAGGCGACGACGAAGCCGCCGATCCCGACCAGGACCGGGGGGCGCCGCCCGACCACATCGCTGATCGGCCCGGCTACGAGCTGGCCCAGCGCCAGCCCGAGCAGGCAGGCACTCAGCGTCAACTGGACCAGCGAGGCCGAGGTGTCCAGGTCCCGCTGGATGGCCGGCAGACCGGGCAGGTACATGTCGATCGACAGCGGCCCGATGACGGACAGGCTGCCGAGGACCAGGACGAGCAGCACCCGCTGGCCCGTGCTCCCCGGGTGGACGGTCTCCACGGCGGCAGCGGTCGTCTCGTCGCGCGTCACCACGTGACCCACCGCACCGTCGCCCAGGGGGCGGTCAGATCCTCAACGGGACACGGGGCGTCCAGGCGGGCCGGTGACGTCCGCCGGTCGCGGGATGTCGCCCGCCGGTGGAGGGTCGACCCGGCCGGAGCGGCTCCGGGCGCGAGCGGGACACCCGGGCCAGCGCGGCCACTCCCGCGGACCTCGCCCCACCGTGCCGGGTCGGGCGCACGGCCTGAAGCACCGGCTCGCATCGCTAGGCCGCTCCGATCAATTCCTCGATCGCGGCGAGCAGCACGTCGAGATCGAACGGCTTGACCAGGTAGTTGTCGAACCCGTAGCGGTCCTTGTTGGCGAGGGCCCGATCCAGGAGGTGGCGGTTGGTCGAGGTCACGATCACCGGGATGTCGCGGGTCAGCGACTCGAGTTCCAGCTGCTCCAGCAGGTCCCAGCCCGCCTTCTCGGTGATCGTCAGGTCGATGATGATCAGATCCGGTGTCAGCAGCGCGATCTGGGTGAAGATCTCCGGAACATAGTTGCTCGTCGTGACGCCGTAGCGCTCGTCCTTGAGCACTTCCGCGATGATATGCAGGAAGACCTGCGAGCTGTCGACCATCACGATGTGCTTTCTCCGGGCCTGGTCGCGGACGAACGCGCCGAGCTTCGCCGCATCGTCGGGTTGAGAAGCCATCGTGCGTCTCCCTTGGGTCGATTGGGGGTCCATCGGGGAATGCATCATGCCTCCGACGACCGTACCCACTGCTGAGCGTCAGTCGGTGTGATCCAGTGCCCCAGATCAGGAGGTCCGGTATGGGATCGCAGACGCCACGGTCCGACCAGCCCCCAACCAGCGAATCCCACGACGAGGATGCCGTCCTCGACGACCTGACGATCATACAGGCACAGGCGCAACTCCTGATGCGGCGCATCGGCGCGGAGCGACCGCTGGACCCGGATGACGTCCATCAGCGTCTCGCCGTGATCGTGGACGCGGTCCATCGGCTGACGGAACGTCACCGGTAGCACTCCCACCCGACTCGCAGCGGCCTGTCCCCGGGGCGCTCGTCCCGGCGCCCGCCACTGTCCGATCATCTCCCCGGCCCCCGTCGGCGGCTCAGGCCGACTCCCGGATCACCAGGTCGAATGCCGCGCGGTGGGTCCGGGACGCGCCGTCGTAGCCACCGGTGAGCCGGTCCAGCAGCAACCGGGCGGCGGCGTTGCCGATCTGGCGGGGGTGCTGGTCCAGCGTCGTCAGGGGCGGCATGACGAGGTGCGCCAGGGCGACGTTGTCGTAGCCCGCGATCGCGATGTCCGCCGGGATGCGCAACCCCGCCGCCTTGGCGGCCAGCATCGCCCCGACCGCCATCAGGTCGTTGGCGGCGAAGACGGCGGTCGGGCGCGGCGACACCGTCAGCAGCCCGTTCATCCCGGCGAAGCCGCTCGACTCCGACCAGTCCCCCCAGCGCAGCAGCGATCCGTCGAACGCCAGGCCGTGCTCCTCCAGCGCCCGGCGGTACCCCGCGACGCGGCGCTCGCCGTTCGCGAGGTGCTGACTCCCGACGATCGTCGCGATCCGGCGGTGCCCCCGGGTGACGAGGTGGCGGGTGACCGCGTAGGCGCCGTCATCGCCGGGGACGTAGACGCGGTCGAACGGCGCATCGGCGGGCAGAGGCAGATCGTCGGGCTCCCCGAGGAGCACCATCGGGACGGCCTGGGCGACGGTCGGGGCGAGGTCGGCGGTGGTCAGCTGGTAGGTCGACATGATCAGCCCATCGACCCGGCCCCGCCGGGCGGCGTCGACGGCGTTGAGCTCATGGGCCCGCTGGCCGTCGGTGTTGTAGGTGATGACGTCATAGGCCGCCGTCTGGGCGACATCCTGGATGCCGCGGATGAACTCCGGGAAGAACGGGTTGGTGATGTCCGGGATGATCGCGCCGATCGTCATCGTCCGGCGCGAGCGCAGGCTGCGCGCGGTCAGATCCGGGACATAGCCCAGCTCGTCGATCACCTCCAGGACGCGCCGGCGGGTCGCATCGGAGATCGTCGTCTGCTGCTTGCCGTTGAGGATGTAGGAGACGGCGGTCTGCGAGACACCGGCCGCCCGGGCGACATCAGCCTGGGTCGGCCGGCCCCGCCGTGCCCGCGGGTTGTCCGTCATCGTCCGCTCTCCCCGTCGCACCGGCCGATGCCCGGCCACGATCCCACTGGCGCGTCGCCATCGCAGTGGCAAGGATAACGAACCGTCGCCCGGGTGATGGCGCGACCTGTCTCCACACGGTCCCTCTGCCCGGGACACGTGGGCGACCGGAGCGGTCCTGGCCGTCCAGCCAAAACCAACACGTCGCATGGAACGGTCCCGCCGGTTTCCCGTCGGTGCTGCACGGAACCGGCGGATGCCTGGACACGGCGAGCGGGAGTCACCCGGAGTATGCGTGAATCTGCACAACGTCTTATGCCGCAAACGCGATAACAAGACGTTCACAGTCGGGTGATGCGTGCCCCTACCCGGCCAGTCAGCGGGCCGATTCGACCGGCTTTGGGTCGCTGAAGCGGGCTTTTTGCGGGAACTAGCTGGGTCTCGGCCCGACGATCAGACCGGGCGACCAGTTTTGGGGCACTGCGTCCAAACCGTTGACAATATCCAGATAATGAGATATCAT
>CADCWK010000237.1 GCA_902806375.1 uncultured Thermomicrobiales bacterium | reverse complement strand
CGGCTTCGTCTCGATCCCGAACCTCGTGCTCGGCATGTTCGCCGTGCTCTTCGTCCTGTCAGCGATCGTCGCCGGGACGTTCCGGGCGCTGGAGGTGCGCGGTTCCGGAGATGCCGGTCAGTCCAGCCAGCGTCTCCCGCCGTTCACCGGCATCAGTGCGACCGGAGTAGGCCGGCTCATCATCCTGCCCGGGCCGCAGACGTCGCTGACGGTCACGGGCGACGCTAACCTGCTGGACTATGTCGATTCGAAGATCGTGGAGGGTGAACTCCGGCTCACCTTCGATCCTGGCGCGAGCGGCGCGGTCCGCCTCGAACAGCCACTGGTGTACCAGGTCACGCTGCCATCGCTCGCCAGTCTGTCCATCGGCGGGCAGATCGAGGCATCCATCGAGCCGGGGGCCGATCGGGGGTCACTCAGGGTGGTCGTCGGGGACGACGCGCGCCTCGTCGCGTCCGGACTCGCCCTCGATGCGCTGTCGGTGGCGGTCCGCGATGACGGACGGGTCGACCTCGGCGGTCGGACCGAATCCATCACCATTGACGCCAGCGGCGCCTCCAGCCTCGCTGCGATGGATCTCACGGTCGGCGGTGCCGAGGTCGCACTCTCGGAGAGCAGCAGCGTCGACCTCGGCGAGACCGGGACGCTCCGGTACCGCCAGTCCGGCTCGGCGACCCTGCAGTGTGCGGATGGCACCGAGACCCTGGGTGGCTCGGTCTACCTCGTTCCCCAGTGCGGCGTGCCGCCATCGCGAACGCCCATGGGTGCCCCATCCGAGCCGCGTGGCCCATAGGCGCGGTCGTCGGCGACCCCGTGGACTCCGGTCCCGTTGACCCTGCCTCCTCCGGCCGGTTGCGGCACGTCGGTACACTATCCGTGTTTGGCGCGCTCGACGTGCTGGCAGTCTGCGTGCGCCGGTCAGCGTAGGATGGGTGTCTGGTCCCGGACCGGTTGAGCCCGATTCTGCTCGTCGGGGAGTTGCCGGTCGCATCCGAACCCGCGCCGTTCAGATCTCCACCTGGCCAGCCGCTCGTTGATCGCCATCGCCGATGCCGGCACTATCCGCCCACGGCACTGATCGCCGACATGAGAAAGGACGGGACCTTGACTACTGCCGTACAGACGTCGACCGAGACCCTATCGATCAATGCCATCCGGATGCTCTCCGTCGACGCAGTCGAGACGGCGAAGAATGGTCACCCCGGTCTGCCGCTGGGTGCGGCCGCCATGGCCTATGTCGTCTGGAACGACTACCTCCGATTCAACCCGAAGGATCCTGCCTGGTTCGACCGGGACCGCTTCGTCCTCTCGGCCGGGCACGGGTCGGCGCTGCTCTACTCACTGCTGCACCTGTACGGCTATGACGTCAGCATCGAGGACCTGAAGAAGTTTCGCGAGATGGGCAGCATCACGCCGGGCCACCCCGAGGTCGGCATCACCCCCGGAGTCGAACTGACGACCGGCCCGTTGGGGCAGGGCTTCGCCAACGGCGTCGGCTTCGCGATCGCCGAGGCGTTCCTAGCCGCGAAGTACAACCGCTCCGGGCATGAGGTGATCGACCACTACACCTTCGGAATCGTCTCCGACGGGGACGTGATGGAAGGCGTCGCCTTTGAGGCGGCCGCGATCGCCGGTCACCTCGAACTCGGCAAGCTGATCTATCTCTACGACCAGAACCACATCAGTCTCGCCGGTTCGACCGACATCACGTTCACCGAGGACGTCGGCGCCCGCTTCCGCGCGATGGGGTGGCAGACGATCGAAACGGATGGCATGGACCCCGATGCGGTCCGCTCGGCCATCGACCAGGCCAAGGCGGAGACCGGCAAGCCCAGCCTGATCCTCTGCCGGACGATCATCGGGTTCGGCTCGCCGAAGAAGGCCAACACCTTCGGCGTCCATGGCAGCCCGCTCGGGGCCGAGGAGGCGAGGGCCACGAAGGAGGCCCTCGGCTGGCCGACCGAACCCGCCTTCTATGTCCCCGAGGAGGTGACCACCGCCATGGCCGAGCGCGTCGTCGCCGGCGCAGCGGCCCAGCAGGCGTGGCAGGAGAAGTGGGACGCCTATCGGTCCGCCTTCCCCGACCTCGCGGCCGAACTCTCGCTGGCCATCTCCGGCGGCCTGTCGGCCGACTGGGACGAGGCAATGCCGTCCTACGACGTCGGGGGAAAGGTCGCGACGCGGAAGGCGTCCGGCGATGTCCTGGCGGCGATCGGCCCGAAGCTGCCGACGCTGATCGGCGGTTCGGCTGACCTGAACTCGTCCACCAACACGGCCCTCAAGGGTCTGGGCGACTTCCAGGCGCCGGACTTCGACAGCAGCATGTCGCAGGGTGGCGCCGGGGGCGGCTGGAGCTACGCTGGCCAGAACGTCCACTGGGGTGTCCGGGAGCACGGCATGGCGTCGGCCGTCAACGGCCTCGCGGCTCACGGCGGTACGATCCCCTTCGGCTCGACCTTCCTCGTCTTCGCCGACTACCTCCGCCCGGCTGTCCGCCTCGCGGCTCTGTCCCACTACAAGAGCATCTGGGTCTTTACCCACGACAGCATCGCGGTCGGCGGCGATGGCCCGACCCACGAGCCCGTCGAGCAGGTCATGTCGATGCGGGCGATCCCGCACCTGACCGTAATCCGCCCGGCGGATGGCAACGAGACCGTCGAGGCCTGGCGCCACGCCGTCACGTCGGACCGGTCGACGGCCCTGATCTTCAGCCGGCAGGACCTGCCGATCCTCGACCGCAGTGGCGCCAGGGGTGACCTCTCCCAGGGCGGCTACATCCTCCGGGATACGGCCGGCGCCCCCGATGTCGTCCTCGTGGCGACGGGGTCCGAGGTCTCGCTGGCCGGATCGGCGGCGGATCTCCTCGCGGAGCATGGCGTCCACGCCCGCGTCGTCAGCCTGCCGAGCTGGGAGCTGTTCGAGGCCCAGGACGCCGCCTACCGGGAATCCGTCATGGGTCCGATCGGCACGGTCCGGGTCACCGTCGAGGCCGGTACGACGCTCGGGTGGGCGAAGTACGCGGGCGACCGCGGCGCCTGCGTCGGCGTCGACACCTTTGGAGCGTCCGGCCCCGGTGAGGAGGTCATGGCCGCCTATGGCTTCACGACCGAGCACGTCGCCGCCGTCGCCCTGTCGGTGCTCGGCCAGCACGACCTGGCCAGGAGCATCGACGAGACCTGGGGTGGCAACGTCACCTCCGGCCCGATCAAGCCCAACGAGGGTCATTCGTAGTCAGGACCCGCGACCCTACCCGCCGTCATTACCGACGAGGAGAACGACATGACGAGGCTCCACGATCTCTGGGACCAGCAGCGCCAGAGCCTCTGGCTCGACGACATCAGCCGCGACATGCTGAATACGGGCGCCCTCAAGCGGCAGATCCAGGAAGATGGCATCCGGGGGGTCACCAGCAACCCGTCCATCTTCGAGAAGGCGATCGCCGCCGGGGACGCCTACAACGACCAGATCGCCGACCTGATCCGGGCCGGCAAGTCCTCCGGCGAGATCTTCGAAGCGGTCGAGGTCGACGACATCCGGAACGCCTGCGACCTCTTCGCCGATCTCTACCGCGAGAGTGACGGCAGCGACGGTTACGTCTCGATCGAGGTGGCCCCGGAGTTCGCCAGGGACACGGAAGGCACGATCGGGGAAGCCCGGCGGCTGTGGTCCAGCGTCGACCGCCCGAACCTGATGGTGAAGATCCCGGGGACCGCCGAGGGCATCCCGGCCATCAAGCAGGCCCTGGTCGAGGGGATCAGCGTCAACGTCACGCTGCTCTTCTCGGTCGAGCGGTACGAGCAGGTCGCCCTCGCGCACCTCGAAGCACTTGAGGCTCGCCACGCTGGCGGGGAATCGATCCGGACACTCGCCTCGGTCGCCTCGTTCTTCGTCAGCCGCGTCGACACGCTCGTCGACAAGCTGCTGGACGAGCGGATCAGTGACGCGACGGACCCGGAGATCGTCACGCTGGCGACGAGCCTCAAGGGCAAGATCGCCGTCGCCAACGCCAAGATGGCCTACCAGAAGTTCCTGGAGATCTTCGAGAGCGATCGGTTCGAGCCACTCCGGGCAGCCAGGGGCAACGTGCAGCGGCCACTGTGGGCGAGCACGGGAACCAAGAATCCGGCCTACAGCGATGTCTTGTACGTCGAGTCGCTGATCGGCCCGAACACCGTCAACACCATGCCCGGCAAGACGATCGAGGCGTTCGCCGACCACGGCGTCGTCGCGCGGACCGTCGACACCGGCGTCGAGGAGGCGCGCCAGGCCATCGCGGACCTCGAGCGCGTCGGCGTGGATCTCCAGGCCGCCACGGCGCAACTGGAAGAAGAGGGGATCGCGACCTTCGCCAAGTCCTTCGACTCGCTGATCAGCGGCGTCGAGGGCAAGCGGGCCGATATCGCCGAGACCGTCGCGTCCTGAGCGAAAGGGAGAGTTGTCGATGACTGCTGCAGCGGCATCCGCCGATACCATCGCCAGTGGCGATCTCGCCTACATGGGGCTCGTGGGCCTCGGCGTGATGGGCGAGAACCTCGCCCTGAACATCGTGCGCAACGGGTTTCCGGTCTCGGTCTTCAACCGGACGACGGCGACCACCGACGAGTTCCTCGCCCAGCACGCGGACAAGCCGAACCTGACCGGTGCGCAGGACATCCCGTCCTTTGTCGCGTCCCTCCAGACGCCGCGCCGGATCCTGTTGA
>CADCWK010000236.1 GCA_902806375.1 uncultured Thermomicrobiales bacterium | reverse complement strand
GTCGGGGAGACCGCCTCCCGGCGGCGACGGACCGGACGCGGAGGTCGTCGTTCCGACGCGAGAAGGACGCGACGCTTTGGCCGGATCATTCCCCTGGGCCCAATATCGCCCGGGGGAACTTGGCTGGCGCCGTCGAGGGTCGTCACGGCCAACCCCTTGAAGTAACGGAACGGAAATGTTTTAGCGGTCATTTTGGCCGATGCTGGCGCCAAGCGAAGGTGTGCAGGCGGAATCGGATCATCTAAGATCCGCGTACATCGATCCGGGCCGGGCAGGCTGAACGACTGCCGACCGGATGGCGATGCGTCCGTCTTCCGCATCAGGAGATTTCCGATGACCGAGCAGCGCCCGGACCGTGAACTCATCGCCGCCCTCTGGTCGGCCCGGATCGACCGGCGGACCTTCGTCGCCCGAGCCTCGGCGGCGGGCCTGTCCGCGGCAGCCGTCATGGCGGCGCTCCGGGCCATGCCGGCCGGCGCCCAGGATGCGACGCCGGGCGCCACTCCGGCCGGCACTCCCGGCGCGACGCCGGGGGCGACGCCAGGTGCCTCCCCGATCGCGATGGAGCCGTTCACCTCGATCACCCGGGACGAGCACCTGGCCCTGTTGCGCTCGACCTTCACGTTCGAGGAGCCGGCCTCGCCGGGTGGCCAGATCATCCTCGGGCTGACGTCCGATATCTCGACCCTGAACCCGATCCTCGGGACGGACGTCTACTCGGCGTACATCACCGGGATGGTGTTCAATCAGCTGGCGGTCGCCAGCCCGATCGACGGCAACATCGTCCCCGATCTGGCCGATTACTGGGAGCGGGCCGCCGACGGGATCACCTATACCTTCTATCTCAACCGGAACGCGACCTGGCACGACGGCGTCCCCGTCACGGCCGCCGACGTCGTCTTCAGCTTCGACGCCACCCTCGCCGAGGGGTCGCTGAGTCCGCGTCGCTCGTCGGTCGCGCTCGTCCTCGAGTCGTACCAGGCGATCGACGATTACACGGTCCAGTTCGTGTCGAAGGGGCCGATCTCGATCTTCATCGAGAAGTCGGTCGCGCTGGTCGGGATCGTTCCGAAGCACATCTGGGAGGGGCTGCCGTTCGACGAGTCGTGGGGGACCGACGGTGGCGCCACCGGGGCCGACCCGGCCCGTGTGATCGGTTCGGGTCCGTTCATGTTCACGGAGCGCGAGGCCGGCAGCTACGTCACCATCTCCCGGAACCCGAACTACTGGGTCCCGGAGCTGGTCCCGACGATCGACTCCTTCACCATCCAGGTCACCCCCGAGGCGTCGGCCAACATCCAGGCGCTGACGACGGGCCAGATCGACATCGCGGAGGTGCCGTTCGGCCAGGCCGATACGGTCGCCGCCGCCAACCCGCAGCTGGTCGTCGCCGCTTACCCGACCACCAACTTCAACTACTACACCTGCCTCCTCGACGACACCGAGCGCAGCCCGTTCTTCACCGAGATCCCCGTCCGGCAGGCGATGATGTGGGCGCTGGACCGCGACCTGATCGCCGAGTCCGTCTACCAGGGGTACGCCACGCGGGCGGACGGTACCCAGCCGGAGCTCTCGATCGCCTACGCGCCGGACCGGATCGAGACGATCTACCTCTACAACCCGGAGATGGCCAACCAGTTGCTCGACGGCGCCGGCTGGGTACGGGGCGAGGACGGCATCCGGGCCAAGGATGGCGTCCGCTTCTCCTTCGAGTGCCTGTTCAGCCAGGGGTATGCGGCCTACGAGCAGCAGATCCCGGCGATGCAGCAGTACTGGGCCGATGTCGGGATCGAGATGAACCCGGTCGCGATCCCGTTCCCCACGCTGCTCGAACGCGTCCTCTCGGGCGACATGCAGATGACCGTGCTCGGCTTCAGCTGGGACGTCAACGGCGACCAGGGCGACATGTTCCGGTCGACGGCGATCCCGAACGCCGGGTTCAACACGGGTCACTACAGCAACGCCCGCTACGACGAGCTGGACGCCGCCCAGTTCGCCGAGCTCGACCCGGAGGCCCGGATCGACATCCTGATCGAGCAGTCCAACATCGTGAACAACGAGCAGGCCGTCGGCATCATGGTCTTCGACCAGTTCATCAACGGTATCCAGACCCGGGTCCACAACTTCCTGCCCAATGGTTACGCCTTCATCTGGAGCCTCCCGTACGCCTGGGTCGATCCGGTCGCCTAGCCGGCCCAACCTCCCGTCACGAGTCGACGCCGCGTCCCCTGGCCTGGCCAGGGGACGCGGCGTCCGTGTTTCCGGGCCAGGCACGCGGGCGAATACAGGGAAAAACGGGTCAAAACTGGGCACCGTTTCCGACCGACTGACGAGCACATGGTAGGGTTCGCTCCGGCCAGAGGGTCCACGCCGAGCCGCTCTCGTGCCAGATGCACAGAACTCCGCTGGGTCGGGAGCGGTCGGCTACGGTACAGTGCCGACGCTGGTCGCGGGAGTGGTCAGTCCAGGCGGGGTCGCGGTTCCGACGGTGGAGCCGGACGAAACGACCCGATCGGTCAGGCGCCCAGAGAGGGGAGCCATCCACGTCTGGCCGCAATCGCTACTCCGGTCTCGTGGCATCGTCGCGACGATGTCTCCCCCATGCGGTCCGAACGTCCGCTGCACGTCCCCGATAACGGTCTCGATGGGTGGACACCCACCCACCACGATCAGGAAAGGTGAACCAGATGACGTCACTTCGCTCGGAAACGACCCGCGAACTGCTCCGGAATCTCTACCATGCCCGCATCAGCCGGCGGGAGTTCGGCCGGCAGGCCGCTGCCGCTGGCCTGTCCGCCGCCACCATCGCCGCCGCGCTCAACATCGCCTCCGCCGGGGCGCAGGACGCGACGCCCGGGGCCACGCCGGGTGCGACCCCGGCCGGGACGCCGGGTGCCACGCCCATCGGGTCCGGTGAGGTGGTCCGCTCCATCACCCGGGACGAATACTGGGCCACCGTCCAGGCCGGGTTCCCCTTCGAGGAGCCGGCGAACACCGGTGGCCAGATCATCTACGGTGAGACGACCGATATCGGCACGCTCAACCCGATCCTGGTCGACGATGTCTACTCCGGCCGGATCTCCGGCTTCATCTACGAGTACCTGGTCGGCAGTTCGGTCGTCGATGGCACGATGGTGCCAGCCCTCGCCGACTACTGGGAACTCGGTGCCGACGGCGTCACGTACACCTTCTACATCAACCAGAACGCATCCTGGACCGACGGCACGCCGCTGACCGCCAACGACGTCGTCTTCAGCTTCGACGCGACCATGGCCGAGACCTCGATCAGCCCGCGCCGCTCCTCGGTCGCGCTGGTCATGGATTCCTACCGGGCCATCGACGAGAAGACGTTCGAGATCACCTCGCTGGGGCCGATCGCGGTCTTCCTCGAGAACTCGGTCGGGCTGGTCGGCATCGTGCCGCAGCATCTCTGGCAGGACGTGCCGTTCGACGAGTCATGGGGCACGGACCCCGGCAGCACCGGCGCCGACCCCGCCCGCGTGATCGGTTCCGGACCGTTCCTGTTCCAGGAGCGCGTGGAGAATTCGTACGTCACGCTCGTGCGCAACGACAACTACTGGGATCCGACCGCCATCCCGGTGATCGACATGTTCACCTTCCAGGTCACCCCGGAGGCGTCAGCCAACGTCCAGGCCCTCCAGACGGGGCAGATCGACATTGCCGGCATCCCGTTCGCCCAGGCGGTCCAGATCCGGGACTCCAGCCCGGACCTCAACGTCGTCGACTATCCGACCGCCTCGTTCAACTACTACACCTGCCGGGTGGACGACACGGAGCGGAGCCCGTTCTTCACCGAGATCCCCGTCCGGCAGGCGCTGCTGTACGCCCTCGACCGCGATCTGATCGCCGAGTCGGTCTACCAGGGGTTCGCCGAGCGGGCCGACGGCACGCAGCCGACGCTGTCGCCGGCCTACGCGCCGGACCGGATCAACACGATCTATGCCTACGACCCCGACATGGCCAACCAGCTGCTCGATGGCGCGGGCTGGGTGCTGGGTGACGACGGCGTCCGGGCCAAGGACGGCGTCCGCTTCTCCTTCGAGTGCCTGTTCAGCGAGGGTGTGGCGACCTACGAGCAGCAGATCCCCGCCATGCAGCAGTACTGGGCCGATGTCGGGATCGAGATGCTCCCGGTCGCCGTGCCGTTCCAGACGCTGAGCGAAGCCGCCGACTCCGGTGACCTCCAGATGTGCGTCTGGGGCTTCAGCTGGGGCTTCGATGGTGGCCAGGGCGACATGTTCCGCACGGACGCCGTGCGGCCGAACGGCTTCAACACGATGCGCTACAGCAACGCGCGCTACGATGAGCTCGATCTGATGCAGCAGCGTGAACTGGACCCGGAGGCCCGGGTCGAGATCCTGATCGAGCAGTCCAACATCGTCAACGACGAGCAGGCCGCCGGCATCATCGTCTTCCGCTCCGAGATCGTCGGTTCGCAGCGGCGCGTCCACAACTACTTCCCGAACGGGTACGGTTACGTCTGGAGCATCCCCTACGCCTGGGTCGACGCGACGGAGTAAGACCCTCCCCGATCGGTCCGCAAGGACATCCTCACCGCTGATCGCGTTCGCACGACGCGATCGGCGGCCCAGGCGGGTTCTCTCCCTGGCCGCCGCAGGCCAGTGACCGGGACCCGAGCGTCGCTCCCGTTCCCGGTTGCGAGAAGAAGGAGTGCGGGGCCGT
>CADCWK010000235.1 GCA_902806375.1 uncultured Thermomicrobiales bacterium | reverse complement strand
CGAGGAACCGGGCCATAGTCTCCCTGTCGCTGGGTTCGGACGCTCACGGGGCCGGGAGGGCCGGGCCGGGGTCGAACCCAGACGATACGGTCTGGCGCGGGTCGCTTTGTGAAACCGGCGATAACGTGGTGCGATAGCATTGTGAACATCAAACGTCATCGGCAGGGAGCAGTTGCCGGGCTGGTCCGGCACCCCCGGAGTGGCTGGTCGTGGCATGGTGACGCTGGCGCCGCCGAGTCGGTGCGTGGGGTTGCCGGCAGAGCGGGGGTCGGGGTGGACGACGAGCGGCATCGCGGCTGGCTGGAGCGTGCGATCGCACTGAGCGGCGAGGGCGCGGGGATCGGGGCCGGTGGCCCGTTCGGCTGCGTCGTCGTGCGAGACGGCGTCGTCGTGGGCGAGGGCTACAACCGGGTGCTGGTCGACAACGACCCGACCGCCCACGCCGAGGTCGTCGCGATCCGGCGGGCCTGCGCGGCACTCGGCTCCAACCAGTTGCCGGGCTGCGTCGTCTACACGTCCTGCGAGCCGTGCCCGATGTGCCTGGGTGCGATCTACTGGGCGCGACCGGCGGCGGTCTACTACGCCAACACGCACCAGGACGCGGCGGCGATCGGCTTCGACGACGCGCTGATCTACCGTGAGATCGAGCGTGAACCGGCCGACCGGTCGATCCCGTTCGTCCGCCTGGACGTGCCGTCGGCTGGGCGACCCTTCGCCGACTGGGCCGCCCGGAGCGGTGGCCCCCGGTACTGACTCCCTGGATCGGCTCCCCCAGGGGCGCGTCAGGGTGTCAGGACAGCCGATGCCCGGTCGGCGAGCACGGCCCGTCCGGACGGTGGCGGAGTCGGGCCGGGACGACGGCGTGCCCGGCGGTCCGCGGCGGGTGATACCTGCGGGGAGGAGAACCATCGATGGCGACCGAGCGACCGAACATCCTGGTCATCTGCACCGACCAGCAGCGGTACGACGCTGCCGGCTGTTACGGCAACCCGTCCATCCAGACGCCGACCATCGATGCGTTGGCCCGCGACGGCGTCCTGTTCGAGCAGTGCTACGTCCAGAGTCCGGTCTGTGCGCCATCCCGGGCAAGTTACCTGACCGGGCAGTACGTCCGGAACCACGGCCTGTGGGGCAACGGCGTGTCCCTACCGGATCACCACACCCTGTTCACGCGGGCGCTCGCCGACGGCGGCTACGACTGCGGACTGATCGGGAAGATGCACCTCGCCGCGGACTTCGGCGGCCGCACCGAGCGACGCTACGATGACGGTTTTCGCTTCTATCAGTGGTCCCATGACCCGTCTCACGGGTCGCCTGACAACCAGTACCACCGCTGGCTGGAGACCGCGTTCCCCGACCTGTATGAGCGAGCCAGCCACGCGAAACGGACCGGCGAGCCCGCTCCCGTGACGTTCGACGACATGCCGACCGAGGCGCACTACTCCCGGTGGGTCAGCGAGCAGGCGATCGATTTCCTCGCTTCCGGGCGTGACCCGTCGAAGCCATTCTTCCTCCAGGTGAACTTCTACGACCCTCACCACCCGTTCGTCGCGCCGCGCGAGTACCTCGAGCGCTACGATCCCGCCGCCCTGCCGGAGCCGATCGGCTACCCCGGCGAACTCGACGGCAAGCCATTCATCCAGCGCGAGGCGTCGGCGCGGAGCTACGCCGGGTACGCGAGGGGCTTTGCCGACTATTCCCCCGACGAGATCAGACAGGTCATCACCGCCTACTACGCGATGGTCAGCCTGATCGACGACGAGACGGGCCGGATCCTCGACCGGCTCGCCGCGCTCGGTCTCGCGTCCGAGACCGTCGTCGTCTTCACGAGCGACCACGGTGAGATGCTGGGCGACCACGGCCTCCTGCTCAAGGGACCCATGATGTACGAGGGGGCGGTCCGCGTGCCGCTGATCATGCGGTGGCCCGGCCGACTGCCCGGTGGGGAGCGACGGACCGACCTCGTCCAGTGGATCGATCTGGGTACGACCTTCCTCTCGCTGGCGGGTCTCCCGCCGCTGGCCACGGACCAGGGGATCGATCTCCTCCCGCTCGCCCGGGGCGATGCGGATGCCGGTCGCCGCGGGTGGGCGCTCAGCGAGTACCTGGACAGTGGACACCCCTATGACCCACCGGTCTTTCTGACGATGTTGCGGTATGCGGCCCACAAGCTCATCGTGCAGCACGGCGCCCCGGCGACCGGGCGGCCCAGGACGGGCGAGTTGTACGACCTCGCGTCCGATCCACAGGAGTTGCGCAACCTGTGGGATGACCCGGGCACGTCCGCCGTCAGAGCCGACCTGGAGCGGCTGCTCCTCGACCTCATCGTCGTCACCGGGGACCGCTCGCAGGTCCGCGAGGGGTTGTGGTGACCGGGCGTCGCCACCGGTCGCGGCGACGAGGTCATGGCGCGACTACCGTCGGGAGGGCATCGGTACGTCAACTGCGAGGACCCAGGCATGCCGGGCCGTGGGCTCTGTCTGGACCATCGCCGCCGAGGCTCGGGTAGGATTGCGCCGATCCCATCGGGATCGGGACCCTGTCGTGAGCGGCGAACCGTGACGAGGAGCGACTATGGCCGACACCGGAGCGATCAGCGTGGCGATCCCGACCCCGATGCGACGCTTCACGGGGGGCGCCGCCAACGTCGCCGTGACTGGGACGACGCTGGCGGAGGCGCTGGTCGACCTCGGACAGCAGTATCCGGATCTGGGTGGCCGGATCGTCGAGGACGACGGCCGGATCCGCCGCTTCGTCAACATCTTCGTCAATGGCAGCAACGCCCGCGACCTCCAGGGCGAGAGCACCCCGGTCAAGGCCGGTGACGAACTGACCGTAATCCCGGCGATGGCGGGCGGCACCGGCCGGTGATCTACGGCGACGCCGGATCGCTCCGGCTCCCGATCGCCATGCGGGAGGAGATCGTCGCCCATGCCCGGGCGGAGTTGCCGCGCGAGTGCTGCGGGCTGATCGGCGGTCCGCCCGGGGAGACCGATCTGATGGCGGCCGGAGTCGAACTGTTCCGGCTGACCAACGCGGCGCCGGGTCTCGACTTCTACGAGATCGACCCCAACGACCTGTTCCGGGTCACGCGGGATCTCGACCGCGACGGCCGGGACATCGTCGCGATCTATCACTCGCACCCCACCGGTCCCGCCCGCCCCTCGGCGACGGACATCGAACTGGCCTTCTGGCCGGAGGCCTGGTACCTCATCTGCTCCCTGGACGACCCGGCCCGGCCCGACCTGCGCGCCTTCCGGATCGTCGATAGCGTCGTGACTGAAGCGGGAATCGAGACGACATAATGACCGAGTCGTGTGGCGTCAGGAAGCGCGGGTGGGAATGACGGCGGGGAGAGCTGGCAGGTTGGATGGACGGCATGTCGAGACCATCGCGGTCCACGCCGGTGAGCGGGCCGAGCCGGGTGATTTCACGGCCACCGTCGCTCCGATCCACGCGGCGAGTTCGTTCTCGTACCGGTCGGCCGCCGACCAGGAGGCCGTCTTCAACGACGAGCGTCCCGGCTTCGTCTACACCCGCTACGGCAACCCGACCGTCGCCGCCCTCGAGGCGACCATCGCCGATCTGGAGGGGGGCGAGGCTGCGGTCGCGACCGGCAGTGGCATGGCCGCGATGCATCTCGCCATCCTCGGCGAGGTCCAGGCTGGCGACCGGATCCTGGCGTCGAAGGATCTCTACGGGTCGACCTTCGCCCTGCTGACCAACGTCTTCGGCGTCCTGGGCATCCGGACGACGTTCGTGGACACGACCGACCTGGCCGCCGTCGAATCCGCCATGGCCGAGGTCCGGCCCCGCCTGCTGGTCGTCGAGACGATCTCCAACCCGCTGATGCGCGTCGCCGACATCCCGGCGCTCGCGACCATCGTCAAGGGGCACCGTGCCCGGCTGCTGGTCGACAGCACGTTCGCGTCGCCCGTGATGGTCAATCCACTCCGGCACGGGGCCCACGTCGTGGTCCACAGCACGACCAAGTACCTGTCCGGCCACGGGGATACGACCGGCGGCGTGATCGTCACCGACGAGGTGCGCGGCCACGAACTGCGGGAGCTCAACAAGCTGGTCGGGTCGCTGATGAGCCCCTTCACCGCCTGGCTGACCCAGCGCGGGGTCAAGACCCTGCCGCTCCGTTTCGCCCAGCAGGCCCGCTCGACGGTGACGGTCGCCCGCTGGCTGGCCGCCCATCCCTCCGTCGCGCAGGTGAACTTCCCTGGCCTGCTCGATCTCGGCGGCGCGGCGCGGCAGTTCAACGGCGACCTGCGCGGCGCGATCCTGTCGTTCGACATCCGTGGGGGCGGCGCGGCGGAGGTCCACCGGTTCATGGACGCGCTGACCGTCTGCGTGCCGGCCACGACGCTGGGCGACGTCTACAGCCTCGTGCTGTACCCGGCGATGTCGTCGCACCGCGCCTACACCGCCGAGCAACGGGCGACCCTCGGGATCGGTGAGGGGCTCGTCCGGCTCTCGGTCGGGATCGAGCACCCGGACGACCTGATCGCTCACCTCGAGAAGGCGCTGGCCGCTGCGACCGCCGTCTGAGCTGAATGTCGTCCGGTCCTGGTTGTGCTTGCGTCGGATGGTGGCGTCTTCACGCAGCGGTATCTGATCGAGGGCATCACCCTCACGGGTCTCAAGGGATAGGGAATTGCCACCATGTACGCCCCTCGCGGCTTTGGCTACTCCGAGGTCGGGGATATCGAGGTCACCC
>CADCWK010000234.1 GCA_902806375.1 uncultured Thermomicrobiales bacterium | reverse complement strand
TCGCCCGGCGCCGGAAGGGCTCGATCCTGCCGGCGGTGTTCTTCGGGCTGCTCGCCATCGTCCTGGGTGGGATCGCCGCCTACCTCTTCATCCAGGAGCGGGAATCGACTGGGCCCGTCGCTCCGACCGCCCTGCCGGCCGAGAACACCTTCATCCAGGTCCAGACCGCCCTGCAGGACCAGGGGCTGACGGCGACGACCGAGCGCCAGAATGCCACCTCGCCGAGGGCCTTCCCGACCCGGGAGCCGGGCCAGGCCATCATGATCGATGGCCACGACGCCTGGATCTACATCTTCCCCAGTGTCGAGGCGCAGGAGGCCGCCACCGCGGCCTACGAGGCGGTCGATCCCCGTCCGGTCGTCACGACGGCCAGCGGGACCGAACTCACGACCGGACCGCCGGCGATGTTCCGGGCCAGCAACGTGATCGTCCTGCTGTCGACGGACGACGCCCCTGACCAGGAGGTCCTCGACCGGATCGAGCGGGCGGTCACGAGCCTGCCATGACCCAGCCAACGGACCAGCCGCGCGAGCCGGCGCCGCGCATCGCGACCGACGAGACCGGTTTCCCCGCCCCGCCTCACGTCCCCACCGGGTCCCACAATGACCTCGGCGAGCCGGACCCGCCCGAGGAGCACGGCCGCGTCGGCTACGGCCGGTTCGGGAAGTACACGCCCTTCGGGTTGGCGCTCGTCATCATCGCCGTCCTGATCGCGATCGGGATCAGCCAGGCACAGGGCGATGATGGCGGCGAGGCCACGATCGCCCCGCCAGAGACCCCCCAGGTCGGCGGCATCGCGCCGGACTTCACCCTGACCCGGTTCGACGGCTCGACGGTGACGCTGTCGTCGCTGCGCGGCTCGGTCGTCGTGGTCAATTTCTGGGCCTCCTGGTGCTCGCCCTGCCGCGAGGAGATCCCGGAGCTCGTCGCCGTCGAGGGCACGGTCGCCCCGGATGGCTCCCCGGTCCGCGTGATCGGCGTCGGGATGACGCCGGACGACGATGCCGATGCCCGGCGGATGGCGGTCGACCTGGGGATCGACTACAGCGTGGGGCGCGATCTCGGTGGCCAGGGGCCGGGCCGTGGGCCAATCCAGACGTCGTTCGACATCGCGGACTACTACTACCCGGCAACCGTCTTCGTCGCCCCGGACGGGACGATCAGTGACATCCACTACGGCCAGATGGACGACGAGATGATCGCGGGGTACGTCGACGACGCCGTCGGCGAAGCCTGAACCGCGTATCGTTTGTCGAACCGATGGAACCGGCTGCGGACATCGTAGCCACATGGTCCTAGCCGAAACCGCCCGAACTCCCAGCCAGTCGGTGCGGGCGCGGCGCAGGGGTGCTAACCTACGCCAACACGCCAGCGGAAGACGTCAACGTGAAGGATCGTGCCGCCCAATCCGGCGCGTCATCAGCCGATGAGCCGTTTTCCCGTGCATACCGATGCCTGGCGGGGTGCGTGTGATGGACCGTGTCGTTTCGACTTCGAAGGAGCATCCAATGACGGGTCTCGACAACCAGGAACGCGGCCACTTCCACGATCTGCTCGACAAGGCAATCAGCGGCCAGCTGGACCGCCGCCAGGTGATGGCGCGAGGGGCGGCCCTCGGCCTCTCGGCCGCCTCCGTCTTCACCCTCGGTGCCGCCGCCGCGCCGGGCACCACGTCGGTCAGCCGCGTCGCCCGGCAGGACGCCACGCCGGTCGCTGGCGGCATCCTCCGTGTCGGCCTCCAGGGCGACCCGGCCCAGCTCGATCCCCACACCACCAACCTGACCGCGGCGATCCACGTCACCGAGCACATCTATGAGGGACTCGTCGTCGAGAACCCGGACCTGACGATCGGCCCGTGGCTGGCCGCCGAGCTGCCGACCGTCTCCGAGGACGGCCTGACCTACACCTTCACCCTGCGTGAGGGCGTCATGTTCCACCCTCCCGTCAGCCGGCCCATGACGTCTGCCGACGTCGTCTACAGCTTCGGTCGGATGGTGGACCCGGCGATCGCCGGCAACGCCGTCAGCCTGCTGGAGCCGATCGCCTCCGTCGAGGCGCCGGACGATCGAACGGTCGTCATGACCCTGAGCAGTCCGAACGCCGCGTTCCTCGCGACGCTGGCCGGTCGCCAGATCGCGATCGTGCCGCAGGAATTCGTCGAGGAGAACGGTGGCGATCTCAACCTGGCGGCCTGCGGGACCGGCCCGTTCGTCTTCGAGGAGTACGTCCCCGCGACCCGCCTGACCGTCACGAAGAACGCCGAGTACTGGGACACGGGCAAGCCCTACCTCGACGGGATCGAGTTCACCCCGATCTCCGATGACACCCAGCGGACCAACGCCATCGTGACGGACACCGTCGACTTCATCGAGTACGCGCCACTCGCCGACATCGAGCGGCTCCGCGGCGAGAGCTCGCTCATGATCGCCGGCGAGATCAACACCAATATCCGCTTCATCGGCATCAACCTGCGCCGGGAGCCGCTCAGCGACGTCCGCGTGCGCCGGGCGATCGCGATGGCCCTCAACCGGGCCGAGATCCTCGAGCCCGCCACCTTCGGGAACGGGACCGCGACCGAGGTCATCTTCCCCGAGGGGAACTGGGCCCACGTCCCGGTCGAGGAGACCCCGCAGGACATCGAGGGCGCCATCGCCCTCCTGGCGGAGGCCGGCTTCCCCGATGGGCTCGAACTGGAGATCCTCTCCTGGTCGGCCTACTCGTTCCTGAGCCAGCCGTCCTACGTCGTCCAGTCGCAGCTGGAAGCGATCGGGATCACCAGTGAGGTCGTCCTGGAGGAGAACGCGACGTATATCGAGCGCTATCTCACGACCAACGACTTCGACATCACGGTCACCGGGACGAGCGGGTTCGTCGATCCGCACGAGGTCTACGCCGACAACTTCCTCAGCACGTCGCCGTCGAACGCCGCCGGGTACAACAACCCGATGGTCGACCAGTTGATCGCCGACGGCAACGCGACCACGGACCAGGCTGCCCGCGCCGAGATCTACACCCAGCTCCAGCAGATCCTGCTCGAGGACCTGCCGTGGATCAACCTGTTCATCGCCAACCAGTACGAGGCGATGAAGAGCACGGTCGGTGGCTACACCCACTACCCGACCGGCTCCCTGTTCTCGCTCCGGGAGACCTTCATCGCCCCCGAGTAAGCGCTCGACCCGGTCCCGGCCAGTCGTATCGCCAGGGGACCGGCACGGGGTGATTCCCGTGCCGGTCCTGCCCGTCCGTACCCGAACGAGGTCCCATGCTGCGCTACATCGCTGGCCGCATCGTTCTGATGATCCCGATCCTGATCGGGGTCTCGATCGTCGCGTTCGGGCTGATCCGGTTCGTCCCTGGTGACCCGGTCACGGCCATCATCGGGCCGGGCACCCGCTTCAACGAGGAGCAGCTGGCCAACCTCCGCGAGCGGTACGGGCTCAACGACTCGGTGGTCGTCCAGTATTTCAAGTGGATGGGGCTGGTCCTGCAGGGAGACCTCGGGACGTCCCTGCGGACGCGGCTGCCGCTGACCGAGGAACTCGGCGCGCGGCTGCCGGTCACCCTGGAGCTGACGATCTGGGCCACGATCATCGGGACGATCCCCGCGGTCGCGCTCGGTATCCTGGCGGCGCTGAAGCGCAACTCCTGGTTCGACGTCTCCGCCACGATCGGGACCCTGATCGGGACCTCGGTCCCCAACTTCCTCCTCGCCGTTTTCCTGGTGCTGCTCTTCGCCGTCGAGCTTCGCTGGCTGCCCCCGCTGGGCTACGAGCGCTGGCGGGACGGGGTCTGGGCCCATTGCCAGACGATGATCCTGCCGGCGCTCTGCCTCGGGCTGCCGCTGGCCGCGACGGTGATGCGCTTCACCCGGTCGTCGGTCCTGGAGACGATCGGCCAGGACTACGTCCGGACCGCCCGCGCCAAGGGCATGAGCCAGCGCAGCGTGATCATGCGGCACGTCCTGCCGAACGCCAGCATCCCGATCATCACCGTGGTCGGCATCCAGGTCGCCGGCCTGCTGGGTGGCACGGTCATCATCGAGCAGATCTTCAGCATGCCGGGCGTCGGTCGCTACGTCTACGAGTCGATCTCCAACCGCGACTACCCGGTCGTCCAGAGCGTGACGCTGGTGATCGCGGCGATCTTCGTCCTGGTGAGCCTGGTGGTCGACATCCTCTACGCGATCGTCGACCCGCGCCTGCGGACGGGTTAGAGCGGCATGCACGAGAAGCATCCGGTTATCGAGGCAAGACCCCTCCCCCAGCCCCTCCCCGGCTCGGCTCGTCGTTCCTCCTCACCGCCCGGAGAGGGGAGCAGCGCTACGGTCAGGACCGGGCACTGAATACGACAACCACTGTAGGTTCGACCCGTTCCACCATGAATGGCTTGTCGTCACCGTCCCGGCCCAGTGAAGAGAGCAGCCCGAACGCATGGAATCGCCGCAGGTCATGGCCAGTTCAGCATCGAGTGACGCGGGCGTGGCCGGGATCGGCACGGCCGCGCTGGCCGGACGTCCGCCCCGGCGCGACAACCTGCTCCGCGCGCTGTCGCGGCAGCGGCTGGCCGTCGCCGGCGGCATCCTCGTCGGGCTGTTCGCCGTCATGGCGCTGATCGGCCCGTTCATCGCGCCCTACGACCCGCTCGACCAGGACGTCCCCAACCGGCTGGCGGCGCCGAGCCTGTCCCACTGGATGGGGACCGACGAGTTTGGCCGCGACGTCTTTAGCCGGCTGCTGTCCGGCGCCGGGATCTCCTTCCAGGTCG
>CADCWK010000233.1 GCA_902806375.1 uncultured Thermomicrobiales bacterium | reverse complement strand
GCGTTCTCCTCCGTGATCGGCAGGGCATCCATGTCCGCCCGCAGCATCAGGGTGCGGTCGGCGTTGGGACCGGTGCCGGTGCCACGGATGAGGGCGGTCACGCCGGTATTGGCGATGCCGGTCCGGATGTCGTCGAGGCCGAGCTGGTGGAGACGGGCGGCGACGAAGCGAGCGGTCTCGTACTCCTGCATCCCGAGCTCGGGGTGCTCGTGGAGGTGACGCCGGTCGGCGACGACGCCCGGGAGGATCTCGTCGACGGCGGAGCGGAGGTCGGCAACGGGTGCGGCCATGTGGTGGGGTCTCCTGCGGGATGTGGTCGGGACGGTCGGGGCGGAATCATGGGGTCCGGCTGGCTGGTCAGGCGCGGACGGGTGGGTTCTCGGTGGCGAAGTAGCGCAGGACGCTCGTGACCATCACCTCGACGCCGATCCCGAGCGAGGCCTCGTCGATGTCGAACTTCGGGTGGTGGTGACCCCAGACCAGGCCGCGCCCGGCGTTCTTCGAGCCAACATGGAAGAAGCAGCCGGGCACCTGCTGGAGGAAGTAGCTCATGTCCTCGCCGCCCATGCTGGCCGGCTTGATGACGAAGTTGTCCGGCCCGACCACCTCCGAGGCGGCCGCCCGGACGATCTCGAACATGCCCTCGTCATTGACGACGGACGGGTAGCCGCGGACGAAGCGGAGCGTGCCGGTCGCACCCATCGCCGTCGCGATCTTCGTGACGAGGGTGTCCAGTCGTTCGGCGAGGTGGTCCCGGAAATCCGTGTCGAAGGTCCGCATGGAGCCGACCAGTTCGGCCGTGTCGGGGATGACGTTCGGGGCGGAGCCGGCGTTGAAGGCGCCGACGGTCACGACGGCCGAACCGAGGGGGTCCGTTTCCCGGGAGACCAGCGTCTGGATCGCGAGCACGATCTGCGAGGCGACGACGATCGGGTCGATGGTCGTGTGCGGGGCGGCGCCGTGGCCGCCCTTGCCCTGGACGGTGATGTAGAAGCGGTCCGAGTTGGCGCTCGACGCGCCTGGCCGGGCCGTGATCCTGCCGAGTTCCAGGTCCTGGGCCATGTGGAGCCCGAACGACGCGTCGACGCGTGGGTCCTCCAGCACGCCGGCCTCGATCATCGGCTTGGCGCCGCCGGGCTGGGCCTCCTCGGCCGGCTGGAACAGGACTTTCACGGTCCCGGCGAACTCCGCGCGCCGTTCCATCAGCAGCCGGGCCGTCGCCAGCAACATCGACGTGTGGGCATCGTGCCCGCAGGCGTGCATGACGCCCGGGGTCTGGCTGCGGTACTCGACCTCGTTCTCCTCCGTGATCGGCAGGGCGTCCATGTCCGCCCGCAGCATCAGTGTCCGGTCGGCGTTGGGGCCGGTGCCGGTGCCGCGGATCAGGGCGGTGACGCCGGTGTTGGCGATGCCGGTCCGGATGTCTTCCAGCCCCAGTTGCTGCAACCGGCCCGCGACGAACCTCGCCGTCTCATACTCCTGCATCCCGAGCTCGGGGTGCTCGTGGAGGTGGCGCCGGTCGGCGACCAGGCCGGGCAGGATCTCGTCGATCGCGTCGTGCAGGGTCTGGGATGCGGCTACCACGGGGAGACTCCTGGTCTGCTGGCGGGACGGGGGTACGACCCGAACGGTGTCAGTCCAGGGCCGCCTGGACGACGTCACTCGTCGCGACGATACCAGAACCGCTGGCGCCCTGCCCGTCCGGGATCGCCCACCGGCTCCGTTGCTCCGCCCACTTGGCTCCGGCGGCGATGGCCGGGAGATCCCTTCTGGTCGGGCAGGGAGGGATGTGACAATCGGGAACCCGTTGACACGCCCCAGAGGAGAACATACGATCTACTCCGTCGCTGGTCCACGCTCCTCCGGTGAAGACGGGAGTCGGTCCAGAAATGGTACCGGCAACCGCTTGACAACGAAGGGGTGTCCGGATACAGTGTACGTACAGTTCCGAGGGGCTACAGGCACCGAGGAAGCGGCCACCACTCCTATCGACGGCGCGTCGCGTTGCGGGGCGAGGCGCGAACCGGGGTAGACGGTGGGTCGGATCGGGAAGGCGGTCGCGCTGCGGGGCGTGGCCGGTTGGAACGGTTCGGCACGGTCGCGGACTCGGCTGTGGTTCGTCGGAACTGTCTCTTTTCCTGCGGGTCGTTCGCAGCGTGGCGAACGGAGCGTGTAGCGCCCTCCCTAGACGGCCCTGCACAGGCTCGCGCATCCCCGTTTGACCCGCTCCCCGGGTCGCGGTCCTTCATGTGTCTCCGCCGCGGAAAGCCGATCCTTGAGCAGCGTTTGCCACCGGATAGGCATCGATCAGAGGATGGAGTCTTGCAAACACGTAACACCGTTGTTACGCTTCCGTCGTGGAACTGATGCATGTTCTGGCGGACCCGGTTCGTAGGGAGATCATCGCGGCGCTCAAGCGTGAGCCGCTCGCAGCGGGAGAGATCGCGGCCCAATTCCCGGTCAGCCGTCCCGCCGTCAGCCGCCACCTGCGCGTTCTGCGAGAGGCCGGGCTGGTCCAGGTCGAGACGGTCGGTCGACGTCGGATCTACCGCTTCGAACCGGCGCCGCTGGTGGAACTTGATCGCTGGCTGGACCAGTACCGCCATCTATGGGATAGCCGGCTCGACGCCCTCGAGACCGAGGTCTACCGGGCGCGCCGCGAACGAGCCGCGCGCAGCACCATGTCCGCCGACCAAGTGGGACGACCAGGAAAGGAATCAGCGTGACCCCAGACCCCAAGGGCCAGGTCATCCGGAACGGCCTCGGTGACCTCGACCTGCTGCTCAATCGCACCTTCCGGGCGCCGATCGACGACGTGTGGGCAAGCGTGACGGAATCAGCCCGAACGGAGCGGTGGATCGGCGGCTGGTCCGGCGAGGCCGGGGTCGGCCGGACGGTCGCGTTCCAGATGACGGCCGAGGAGGGGGCTCCTTCGCAGGATGTCCTGATCGACGAGTGCGAGGCGCCGAAGCGGCTCGTCGTGGAATTCATGCAGGGCGATGAGACTTGGCGGATCTCGCTCGATCTGACGGAAGCGGACAGCGTGACCACGCTCCGTTTCACGATGCGCCTGCCGGAGGGCCATGACGTCAGCGATACCGGGCCGGGCTGGGAGTACTACCTCGACCGGCTCGTCGCCGACCGGCTGGGCGAGTCGATGCCAGGATGGGACGACTACTATCCGGCCCAGAAGGCCTACTACCAGGCGGCGATAGGAGCGATGGGCCAGGGATAGGCGACGGGTGTGGCCCGCCACTTGGGTAGTCGCCAGCCGGGCCGTCCGCTCAATGGTGGCGGCTGGCTTGCTGACCTGTGGCACGGTGGGTAGAGCGGCGTGTCAGGGTCGACGCGTCGTCCCCGCGATCCGGGGTTGCAGGATGACATTCGGAACCAGGGAGCGTGACTTGGGCCGGACCGCCGGTCGATCCTCTGACCACCCCACGGTGGCCGGCGTCAGCGCCTCCGCGTTCCATGCCCGCGCGCTGACCGAGCCGGATGCCAGGCAGATCACGGCCTGGCGCTACCCGCCACCGTTTGACTTCTACGATCTGCCAGAGGACGCGTGGCCCGACCTGCTCGGGCTCGGGGATGCCTTCCAGGCCGTCGATCTCGCCACGGGGACCACCCTGCCGCCGATGCGTCCGGCGCCGTCCCGATGGCAGCGCTGGTTGCCGGCCGCTGTCCGACGACGACTGCCCCGGCCCCAGCCCGCCGCTCCCGCCCGTCGTGTGTCGACGGGGACACCAGCCGGATTCGTCTGTTTCGGCGCCGAGGCGCAGGTGGTCGGTGCCCACGACGCCGGACTGTATGGCGCGGACGCCCTGGACATCGGTCTCGGCCTGCGACCGGACCTGACGGGGCTCGGCCTCGGGAGCGCCTTCTTCGCGGCGTGCGTCGACCACGCCAGCCGGACCCGCTCGCCTCGCAGCTTGCGCCTCGCGGTCGCGGAGTTCAACACGCGCGCGATCGTCGTTTACCGGCGGGCCGGGTTCGCGCCGGTCGGCCGGTGTCACAGCCCCGTCCGTGGCCGGCTCGTCCCGTTCATCGTGATGGTCAGGTCCTGAGCGACCAGGCGCCAGGATCTGCGGGTCGCGGAGACTCCCTATGGCAGCCGGTTGGCGGCGGCGACGCGGGCGTAGTACCGCCCGCTGTCCTTGATCGTCCGTTCCTGGGTGGCGTAGTCGACGTGGACGATCCCGAAGCGCTTGCTGTAGCCCTCGGCCCACTCGAAGTTGTCCATCATCGACCAGGCGAAGTAGCCCCGGACCGGTGCCCCGGCGCCGATGGCCGTCGCGACGGCGCCGAGGTGGCCCTCGTAGTAGGCCGTCCGGCGCGGGTCGGCCACGCGGCCGCCGATGACCTCGTCACCGTCGAAGGCCGCGCCGTTCTCGGTGATGTAGATCGCGTCCGGACCGTAGTCCTGGGTGACCCGGACGAGCAGGTCGGTGAACGCCCTCGGTTCGACGGGCCAGCCCATCGCCGTCCGCTCCACGTTCGGGTCCGGGTGGAGCATCTCCCCCGGCCGGCTCTGCGCCGTGGCCGAGGCGTAGCCCGGCATGTAGAAGTTGATCCCGAGGAAGTCGGTCGGGGCCGAGATCGCCGCCAGGTCACCGTCGCGGACATCCGGTCCGCTGGCCCCGAGGATGCCGGGCAACTCGTCCGGGTAGCCTTTGCCGAAGACGGGATCGAGGAACCAGCGGTTGGAGACGACATCGGCCGCCTGGGCCGCCTCGTGGTCGGCTTCCCGGTCCGGGTCCATCGGATACGTGTGGTTGAGGTTCAGGGTGATCCCGGCGCGGGCGTCCCGGACGTTGGAG